>JACMLV010000431.1 GCA_014379395.1 Burkholderiaceae bacterium | reverse complement strand
GGTGGAACTACCGCCAGGCGACGGCGGCTTGAGCCTCGGCCAGGCCTGGGTCGCGCAGCATGCGTTGGACGACTTCCAAAAATAGGTAGACCCCTCTAAGTCGCCCCGCAGTTCCCAATGCAATCGCAATAGTCGGCTACCCTATGTCCTGCTCTCGGCCTACATAGGATTAGTCATGAATTCACTCGACATCGCCGGCACTGCGTCGCGCATGGAGGACACGCTGTCCCGGCAGCGCGCCGCGTTCCTGCGCGACGGGCCGCCCACGCTGGGACAGCGCAAGGCGGATCTTCTGAAGCTCAAGGCCGCCATCCTTGCGCGACGAGGTGAGATCGAACAGGCGTTGCGGGAAGACTTCGGCCATCGCTCGCCGCATGAAACGGCGATCATGGAGTTGCTGCCGCTCGTTCAGGGCATCAACTATCAGTGCCGCAACCTGCGGCGCTGGATGCGCCCTGAAAAGCGCCACGTGCCGATCCACTTCCAGCCGGCGCGCGCGTGGGTGGCGTATCAGCCGCGCGGCGTGGTTGGCATCATGTCGCCTTGGAATTATCCGATGTCGCTGGCGCTGATGCCGCTCGCCACCGCGATCGCGGCGGGCAACCGGGCCATGATCAAGCCGTCCGAGTTCACCCCGGCTTCCAGCGCGCTGCTGGTCAAGATGTTGGGCGAGACGTTCGCGCCGGAGCAGGTCGCCGTCGTGACGGGCGATGCCGCCGTGGGGCAGCAATTCTCCGCGCTGCCGTTCGACCACCTGATCTTCACGGGCAGCACGCCGGTGGGGCGCGCGGTGATGAAGGCGGCGAGCGAGAATCTGGTTCCGGTCACGCTCGAATTGGGTGGGAAGTCGCCGGTCATCGTCGAAAAAGGCCATTCGATGCGGCATGCCGCGACCAGCATCGCCTACGGCAAGCTGGCGAACTCGGGGCAGATCTGCATCGCGCCGGACTATGTGTTGGTGCACCAAGACGCGCTCGAGTCATTCGTCGACGCCTACGACCAGGCGGTGCGCACGCTCTATCCCGATGGCCCCGCCGCGGACAACTACACGTCGATTATTAACGAGCGCCATTACGAGCGGCTGCACGCGTTGTTGGACGATGCGCGGGCGAAGGGCGCCACAGTGCGTGAGGTCGGTGTGAACGCGGCTGACGCGGGGCGCCGCGCGCACAACCTGGCGCCGACGGTGGTCGTTGGCGTCACCGACCAGATGCGCCTCATGCAGGAAGAAATCTTCGGCCCGGTTCTGCCGGTCATCGCCTACCGCGAACTCGACGAGGCGATCGCCTATGTGAACGCGCGTCCGCGTCCGCTGGCGCTGTATTACTTCGGCGGCGACGATCCACAGCGCCGCAAGGTGCTGGCGCTGACGACGTCCGGCAACGTCACCATCAACAACACGCTGATGCATTACGCGCAGGAAGACCTGCCGTTTGGCGGCGTCGGGCCGAGCGGCATCGGCGCCTATCACGGCGTCGAGGGCTTCAAGTCTCTGAGCCACGCCAAGGGCGTTTTCCAGCAGGGTAGGTGGAACCTGAGCGCATTGCTGCGCCCGCCGTTCGGATCGTTCGCCCGGCTGGTCCTGAAGGTCATGCTTCGCTGAGCGAGCCGCCCCGAGGGCGCGCCGCATGCGCCGACCGGGCTTTTCAGCCCCGCCCACCTGCCGGTTTTGGGCGCGATGGGATCTTTTAACGAGTCCCTCTCGCGCCGCGTGCCAAGCGTCGTCGCTTAAAACTCTTCCCATTCGTCTTGCGCCGCGCTCGGCTTGGGCGAGCTCAGGCGCGGCGCGGCCTTGGCCGTGGTCCGCACCGGGGTCAGGCGCCTGGCCGGCGCCGGCGCCACGATTTTCCTGGCGGCCGGCTTGGCCGCGGGCGGCGTCGCCATCGTCAACCTTTGAACCGGGGCCGCGCTGCCGAGGCTGAACACGCTCACCACCTGCTCCAGGCTGGCGGCCTGATCTTGCATCGACTCGGCGGCGGCGGCCGCCTCTTCGACCAGCGCCGCGTTTTGCTGGGTGACGGCGTCCATCTGGCCGATGGCGTGGTTGACCTGCTCGATGCCGGCGCCTTGCTCGACCGTGGCGGCCATGATCTCGGCCATGATGTCGGTCACGCGCCGCACGCTGGTGACGATCTCCTCCATCGTGTGGCCGGCTTCGGCGACCAGCTTGCCGCCGGCGCCGACCTGTTCGACCGAATCGCCGATCAGGGTCTTGATCTCGCGCGCGGCGGCCGCGCTGCGCTGGGCCAGGTTGCGCACCTCGGTGGCGACGACGGCGAAGCCGCGTCCCTGTTCTCCGGCCCGGGCCGCCTCGACGGCGGCGTTGAGCGCCAGGATGTTGGTCTGGAAGGCGATGCCGTCGATGACGCTGATGATGTCGACGATCTTGTTCGACGAGGCGCTGATCGAGTCCATCGTCCGCACCACCTGGGCCACCACGGCGCCGCCCTTGAGCGCGACGTCGGAGGCGGACACGGCGAGCACGTTGGCCTGGCGCGCGTTGTCGGCGTTCTGCTTGACGGTCGCGGTCAGCTGGCCCATCGACGAGGCCGTCTCTTGCAGCG
>JACMLV010000430.1 GCA_014379395.1 Burkholderiaceae bacterium | reverse complement strand
GATGTTGCGAACCCGAAGCGGACATTGCGTGCGACCAAAACTCAGTTAAAGATCATAGCAGATTCCATGCCAATTCCGAAAGCAAAGTCGTTTCCTCTGTGATAGAGGCAAATGCTTGAAATTACACGGGTATTTAAAAATCCAGCTTTTTTAAACGTATATTTGTGGCGGATCAACAACGCACTTAAATGGTGCGAATATTTTATATCGCACCGTTTAGGTGCGTTATTTTTTTACGCCGGAAAAATGCATTCTTGTGGTGCATGCGCGGCCGAAGGCGGCGCCGCGCGCCGAAGCGCCGGCCACGCACTATAATTATTTAATCTATATTTTGGGAGCAAGACATCATGACCGAAGTGGCTGGCATTCTCGATGCGGCGCGCGCGCGCATCGCCCCCGCGCCCTACGCCGGCGCCGTCACGCCGCAGGAGGCCTACGCGCTGCTGGCCGCCGATCCCGGCGTCAAGCTGATCGACGTGCGCACCAGCGCCGAACGCGACTGGGTCGGCCGGGTCGCCATCAACCCGGCCCAGCATGGCGCGGTCGAGTGGTTCGCCTATCCGGGCAACGTGATCAACGCCGCTTTCATCGAGCAACTCAAGGCGCTGGCGGGCAAGCAGGACGTGCTGCTGTTCCTGTGCCGCTCGGGGGTGCGCTCGCGCCACGCGGCCAAGCTCGCCACGGACAACGGCTATCCGCATTGCTTCGACATCCTGGAGGGTTTCGAAGGCGACAAGGACGGCGCCGGCCACCGCAAGAGCGTGGGCGGCTGGTGCGCCGCCGGCTTGCCCTGGCAAGGCGCCTGACGCCTGGCGCGCCGTCAGCGCGGCGCCGGCCTGAGCAGGCAGCTGAAGCGGGCGCATGCGGCCGCCCTCGCAAGCCCTCGCAGCCTTCGCCGCCTCAGTCGCCGCACTGGGCCAGCGCGGCGCCGGCCTGGGTTTGCGGCGCCGGTTCGATCAGCGGCATCAGGCTGGGCGCGAGCACGCTTAGCAACTGCACCGGCAAGGCGCTGGTGAAGTCGTAATTCTTGGCCTGCGGGCCGTGCACATAGGCCGTCATGCTGCCGAAGAAGCGCTCGCCGATGTTGAACACGAAGGTCGCCGAGCGGTTCACGAAGCGCGATTCGATCAGGCGCCCGCCGCCGCCGTAGACGTCGAAGCGCTGGTCGCCGGTGCCGGTCTTGCCGCCGACCGGGATGATGCTGCCGTCGGCCTTGACGAAGGCGTTCTTGACGCGCCGGGCGGTGCCGTCGGACACCACTTCGCGGATCACGTCGGCCACCGCGCGCGCCACCTCGGGCGCCAGCACCTGCTCGTGGACGCCGCTCTTGCTGCGCTTGAGCATGGTTTCATACGGCGTGCCGGAGGCGAAATGCAGCGAGGCGATGCGCTGGCCGGCCTTGCGCACGCCGCCGTTGACGATGATGCCCATCATCTCGGCCAGCGCGGCCGGCCGGTCGGCCGAGGCGCCGAGGGCGGTGGCGTAGGACGGCACCAGCGAATCGAACGGGTAGCCCATCTTTTTCCACTGGCGGTGGATCTCCAAAAAGCCCTCCACTTCGAGCAGGCCGGCGATGCGCCGGTCCTGGGCGTGCTTGCGATGGGTGCTGAACAGCCATTGGTAGACCTCCTGGCGCTCCTTGTCGCTGGCGGCCACCATCTGCGACAGGGTCGCGCCCTCGTTGGCGCGCAGGTAGGCCACCATCCACAATTCGAGCGGATGCACGCTGGCCAGGTAGCCGCGGTCGGCCAGCGACCAGTTTTCCATCGCATATTGCTGATACAGGCGGCCGACGCGCTCGGCCGGCACCTCGTTTTGCGACGGCAGATTGGCCTTCAGGAAGGCGGCGAACTGCTCCAGGCTGCCTTGCGGCGCGATGGTGCGGTGGATGTTGGCCAGGCGCACCGGCGTCGGGCGGATGCTGGCGAGCAGGATCTTCTCCTGCTCCGGCGCGCTCTTGCCCTTGTACTTTTGATAGAAGCGGTGCAGGAATTCGCGCCCCTCCTTGTCGGCGAAGCGGCTCAGGTAGGCGGCCCGGCGCGGATCGTCGGCGTCGGCCAGCAGCGACGCCGACGAGCCCGGCGTCTGGAACATGTAAAAGCGCGCCACGTCGCGCATCAGGCGCACGAACACCAGGTTGACCGAATGGCGCAAGCCTTCGCGCACGCTCATGACGCGGCCGTTGTCTTCCTTTTTGAAGTTGCCGAAATAATGCATGCCGCCGCCGGTGAAGAAGCCCTCGCCCGGATTGGCCGAATACTTGCGTTCGAGCGCGGCCTCGAGCATGGCCGGCAGATCGCGCCCGGCCGAGGCGGGCAGCGCCTTGAAGTAGGCCAGCGCCCACTGCGAGATCATGTCCTTCGAGTCGACCACGACCTGGTTCAGTTCCGCCGCGCCGAGCGCGCCATAGCGCCGGTGCAACTGCTCGACGATGTCGAGGTAGGTGACCAGGGTGCGCAGCTTGGCCGTCGAACCGAGGTCGAGCTTGGCGCCGTCGTTGATGTCGAGCGGCTGGTCGAAGTTGTCGGTCTGCAGCCGCAGGTAGTTGACGTGCTCGCCCTTCTCCAGCAGCGTGAAGCTGTAGACCACGTTGGCCGGATCGCCGTTGCCGAGCATGCCCTTGCCGGTCAGGCCGGCCGCCTGCGCCGCCTGCGGCTCGCGCAGGTTGCGCAGCACCGCCGTGACGGCCTTCTGGGCTTGGGCGTCGAGCGTGCTGACCACGCTCAGGTCGAGCCGGTCGAGGTTGTACATGCGGGAATCGCCCAGCAGGCCGGCCAGATGGATGCGCACCGCGTTCGAGGCCTTGCGCGTGACGAAGGAGTTGGCCGGCGCCGGCTGCGCGCCCGCCCCCGCCCCCGCGCCCGCCTGCAGGGGAATGGCGACGG
>JACMLV010000429.1 GCA_014379395.1 Burkholderiaceae bacterium | reverse complement strand
TTGGCGTCGAGCGCGGCCAGGTGGCGCTCCTCTTCGAGCTCGTCGCGCCCGCCGTCGCCGTTGCCGAGGTGCTTGCGCAGGTCGGCTTCGCGCACGCGCCAGCCGTTGGCGCCGTCGCCGTGGGCGGTTTCATCGACCATCAGGTCGGGCACGATGCCGCGCGCCTGGATCGAGCGCCCGTTCGGCGTGTAGTAGCGCGCCGTGGTCAATTTGATGGCGGTGTCGGGCGTGAGCTGGCGCAGGGTCTGCACCGAGCCCTTGCCGAAGGTCTGGGTGCCGAGGATGGTGGCGCGCTTGTAGTCCTGCAGCGCGCCGGCGACGATCTCGGAGGCCGAGGCCGAGCCGGTGTTGACCAGCACCACCAGCGGCACTTTTTTCAGCGCCGCCGGCAGGCTCGAGAGCGGGTCGCCGCCGCTGGAGTAGAACTCGCTGCGGCCATAGAAGGTTTGCTTCGATTCGGCCAGCTGGCCGTTGGTCGAGACGATCGCCGCGTCCTTCGGCAGGAAGGCGGCGGCGACGCCGACCGCGCCGGTGACGACGCCGCCCGGATCGTTGCGCAGGTCGAGCACCAGGCCCTTGAGCTTGGGGTCCTGGGCGTACAGCGCCTTGATCTTCCTGGCCATGTCGTCGACGGTCGGCTCCTGGAATTGCACCACGCGCAGCCAGGCGTAGCCGGGCTCGATCATTTTCGCCTTCACGCTCTGCACCCGGATCTCTTCGCGCACCACCGGGAACAACAGCGGGTTGGACTGGCCCTTGCGCGAGACGGTCAGCGTGATCTTGGTGTGCGGCTCGCCGCGCATTTTCTTGATCGCCTCGTCGAGCGTGTAGCCCTTCAGCTGCACCTTGTCGATGCGGGTGATCAGGTCGCCGGCCCGGATGCCGGCCTTGGCCGCCGGCGAATCCTCGATCGGCGCGACCACCTTGACGTAGCCGTCCTCCATCGCCACCTCGATGCCGAGCCCGACGAAGCGGCCCTGCATGCTCTCGCGCATTTCCTTGAAGGCTTTCTTGTCGAGGTAGACCGAGTGCGGGTCGAGCGAGGCGACCATGCCGGAGATGGCTTCGGTGAGCAGCTTCTTGTCGTCCACCGGCTCGACGTAGTCGCTCTTGATCAGGCCAAACACGTCGGACAACTGGCGCAACTCCTGGAGCGGCAGCGGGCCGCTCAGGCTTTTTTGCGCCAGCGCGGAGTACTGCAGGGAGGCGGTGACGCCGGCCACCAGGCCCAGACCGATCAGGCCGAAATTCTTAATGTTGTTGCCCATGTTTTTCCAGAGAGAGCCGCGACCCCGGCGCGGGTCAGGTTAGAACTTGACCCAGCCGGACGGATCGAAGGCGCGGCCCTGATGACGTAACTCAAAGTATAGCCCCGATTCCTCGTTGCCACCGCTGTTTCCGGCGCTGGCGATCGGCTCGCCGCCCTTGACGGCGTCGCCGGCGCGCCGCAGCAGCGTCGAGTTGTTGCCGTAGATGCTCATGTACTGGCCGCCGTGGTCGACGATGATCAGGTTGCCGAAACCGCGCAGCCATTCGGCGAACACGACGCGCCCGCCGGCCACCGCGCGCACGTCGGCGCCCTCGGCGGCGCGGATGAACACGCCCTTCCAACTGGGGCCGTCGCCGCGCTTGCTGCCGAAGCGCGC
>JACMLV010000428.1 GCA_014379395.1 Burkholderiaceae bacterium | reverse complement strand
TGCCGTCGGCGCCGGTGGTCGGCGGCGCCGACGGCAGCGCCGCGCCCAGCGCGAGCGCGAGCGCCAGATTGACCGGGCCGGCCACCAGCCCCTTGGCGGCGGCCAGCCAGGTGGCGTCGGTCAGGGCGATTTTGCGCGTCAGGTTGTTGTCCAGGCCCCAGGCGAAGCAGGCGCCGAGCACGGCCAAAGCCGGCCACAGGCCGGAGAAATGCGCCTGGCCCGGCCAGCCGAGGATGGCCACGCCGACGGCGATGGCGAGCATGCCGAGCGCGATGCGGCGGTCGATGTTTTCCTGGAACGCGAAACGGGCCAGCAGCACCGTGAACACGCTTTCGGCGTTGAGCAGCAGGGAGGCGCCGGAGACCGGCATGCTGGTCAGGCCCAGCATCAGCAGCACCGGGCCGGCCACGCCGCCGGCGGCGATCGCGCCGGCCAGCCACGGCAGTTCATGGCGCGCCAGCTTGGGTCGCACGGCGCCGCTGGCGAGGCGATACAGGGACAGGCCGAGGCCCGAGCCGAGATAAAGCAGGCCGGCCAGCAGCCACGGATCGGCGTTGGCCAGCAGCAGCTTGGCGAGCGGGGTGCCGGCGCCGAACAGCAGCGCGGCGCCGAGCGCGGCCGGCACGCCGTGTTGGCGCAGTCCGGCTTGCCAGCTCATCGCTCGTTCCCGCGGGACGGCCGGCGCATCGTCGGATGCCTCAGTTGTCTCAGTTGTCTCAGTTGTCTCAGTTGTGTATTGCGCTCAGTTGCTTGGCGACGATGTCGTGGTTGAGCCACATGACCGGCGCGGCCGGCTGGGCCGCCTCGTTGAAGATCAGGCGGCCGGTCGCCTCGACCACCAGCGCGCTCAGATGGTCGGTGATGAGCTTCTTGCGGTCGGCGTGCATTTGCGTGATCGCGTCGGAGGTGCCGATCATGATCTCGGCCATCGCCGCGGTGTTGTCCATCGGCCAGGCGGCGAAATCACGGAAGCCGACGATCACGTCCTGGTCGTTGTAGCCCTCGATTTTTTCCATCAGGCCGGCCAGCGAGGCCGGTTCCTGCAGCAGCTCGGCGCAGATGCGCTCCTGCGCGTCGGCCCAGGCGCCGCCGCCTTCCTTCTTCAAGGCCTTCAGCAGCGGGAACAGCGACAGCTCGACGCCGACGAAGATGTCGGACGAGTTGGTGCGGATTTCCGGGCAATTGAACACGGTCGCCTTGATGCCCTGCTCCCAGGCGGCGACGGCGACGCGCTCGAGGCGCATCTTGGCGTAACCCTGGGTGTAGTTGGTGTAGGTCTGCCACAGATATTGATCGTGCAGCAGTACCTCGGTGCCGTGGTAGCCGTAGGCCGTGTAGCGCACCTGGGCGCCGCCTTGCTCGGCCTTGGCGCGCAGGGCGGCGCTGGCGTCGATCAGGTACTGGAAGGTGTTGGCGGTGACCTCGTCGAAATTCATCAGCATCAGCTTGCCCAGGTCGCTGTCGATCAGCGCGCGCGAGGACACGAAGCGCTCGCCGCGGCCCTTGTAGACGCGGTTGGCGATGGCCAGGAAGGTGCGCGTGCGCAGAATGCCGCCGGCCATCGCGTGGGCGAAGAAGACGTTGCTGCCGGCGGCGATCAACGGTTCCAGCTGGGCCATGACCTCGGCCACGGCGCCCTTGAAGCGGCGCACCCCGGCCTCGCGGCACAGTTCGATTTTGGCGAAGTCGAGTTTTTCCTCCTGCCAGGTGTTGATGTGCAGGCCGCCGATCATCTCGGTCGGGGTTGGCATGCCTTCGGGCGCGTCCATGTCGAAGCCGGCCATCAGGGGCACGTTGATGATCTTGCCGCCCAGCGCAGCCTCGCCCTCGGCCAATTCCTCGGCGTTCAGGGCGCGCAGCGCGTTGTTCTCGTCGCGCCGGCCGACGGTGGTGCCGATGATGGTCATGCCGGCCTTGCGCGCCTCCTCGACCAGGCTGGTGGCATATCCGCGACCGAAGAGTTCGCCGAACAGCACGAAGACATCGCCCTTGCGGAAGATGTTGCCTTGAGGGATGTCCCGCAGCGAAGTGAAACCAGTCATCGAAATGCTCTCCAATAAAACGTTGATGAAGGAAAAAATAAGGCCGCTGCGCGCGAGCCGGGCCGGACCGTTTCGCGGTCTGCTGCGGTGCGCGTTGCGGCGGCGCCTTCAAATAGGCCCAAATTGTAATTTGAATCCCCCTTGGCATCAAGCTATCAAGGGCGGCGGCGTTCGGCGCGGGGCGTAAAAAGGCCCGCCTTCTCGTCGGTAGACAGGCGGGCCGTTGATCGTTCTTGGGCGCTTTCGAGCATTCGTCGCGGAGGGCGAAACCACGCCGCGCTATGAGGATGGGATTTTCGCGCCACGGCAAAGCGATTGCGGCCGCAATGCCAGTTCATGAAGCATGCGGGCTAATTGTTCCCCCGGTCGTGCCGCTGGCCCCGCTCGCCATCGCCGTCGCGCTCCTTGTCCCGTCCTTGGCCGCGCCTGTGCTCGCCCGGGTCGCCCCGGTTTTCCTGGCCGCGCATGCCCTGTTCGCGTTGGGCCGGTGCCTGGTGTTCCTGTGCTCTTGGCTGTGCGGCTTGTTGCGGCCGCACTTGCTGCGGTTGCACTTGTTGCGGCTGCGCTTGCGCTTGCGGGCGCATCTGCTGCTCCCGGGGCTGCTGCTGCTGCTGCGGCCTTTGCTCCGCGTTGCCCGGGCCGGCTTGGCGCGGCGGCGCCGAGCGCTGCGAATAATCGTCGCGTCCTTGCCGCTGTTGTCCACGCATGTCGCCCGCGCCGTCGCGCATGCGCGTCGAGGACGGCGTGGCCAGATCCCGGTTCTGGCGCATGTCCTGCGCATCGGTGCGGCTTGGCCGGGACGCCGCCGGCTCCCTATGCTGCTCCTGCGCGCGCTGCCGGACGATGGCGTCGCGCGGCTGGTAGCGGTAGTTCTGGGATTGCAGCTGTTGTTGCTGTTCGGCGCGCGGATAGCGGTTGCCGGCATATTGACGCTGATAGCTTGGCAGCGGCGCCGGCGCGGGCGCCGCGTTGCGGTTCCAGCGGTCCCATCCGTTTCGGCGCTGCGCCCATTGATCGCCCCAATGCTCGTTCCAGCGCGGCGCGGCGTTTCTGCTCCAGGAATTGAAGTGCCGCGGGGGAGAGCGGTAGTAGCGCACCGGCACGCGCAAGACATACTGCGGCACGAAATAGGGCGACACCATCTCCCACGGACCGTTGTACCAGCTGCTGGCATACCAGTTGTCGCCCTGATAGGCCCAGTACATGCCGTCGTAAAAGAAGAGATTGGAATTGACGCCCGAGGCGTAATAGACCGGATAGCCGGGCACCCGCGCCATTTGCGGGTAGGACGGCAGATTGATGCCGATGCTGACGCTGACCTGCGCCATTGCCGGCGCACCCGAGCCTAACAGCACGCAAAGCATGATGAGTTTGTAGCGCATCTTGTATTCCCCAGTTCATGTATCCGATCCTTGGCGGCGCAAGCGCGCCGGCCTCGACCGGATATCGAAGTTGTGCGTGACACTAGCCCGAATAACGCTGTCCGGTATGTACGCCAGCGAACGCATAAGTGCAGTCGTCCGCAGGCGCGGTCAGTTCACCACAACGGGGGAGGGCGAGTTTTACAGCAACAGGCCCTGAGCCGGCGGCCGGTCCGCCTCGCCAGCTTGCGGGTCGTCGAACTGATAGCCGCTGGCTGGATGCAACTCCCACGCGCCCTCGCCCAACAGCCGCAGCACATGGGTGTGGTGGCGCAGCACGCCGGCGCGGTGGGCGATGCTGACCAGGGTGGTGCCGCCGCTGCGCAGGCGTTCGTACAGCGAGGCTTCATTACCGCTGTCGAGCGCGCTGGTCGCCTCGTCGAGGATGACGATGTTTGGTTCGTGCACCAGCACGCGGCCGAAGGCGAGGCGCTGCTGCTCGCCCACCGACAACAGCTTCTCCCAGTCCTGCACGGCGTCCAGCCCGCCCACCCGGACGGCCAGCTCCGACATGTTCACCTCGCCCAGTATCTCCAGCAGCCGCTCGTCGCTCAGGCTTGACTCCGCGCTCGGGTAGATGAGCTGGCTGCGCAGGGTGCCGAGCTGCATGTAGGGCTGCTGCGGCAGGAAGAACACCTCGTCGTGCGGCGGATGATGGACCACGCCGCTGCCAGCGCGCCACAAGCCGGCGATCGCGCGCAACAGCGAACTCTTGCCGCAGCCGCTGTCGCCGGTGATCAAGAGGCCGTCGCCCGGTTTCAGGGTCAGGCTCAGTTCCTTGATGAGCACGCGTCCGAACTGCGGCGTGTACAGCGTGAGCGAGTCCAGCGCGAGGTGCTTTCCCAGCCGGCTCTGGATCTGCGGCTGCCGCGCGTCGGCGGCGGCCTTGGACGCCGGGCTGGCCAGCACCAATTTCGACAGCGCCTGCAGGCGGTCGATGCCGGCCACGAACCGGCTCAGGCTCTCGAAGTTGTCGACGATCAGCGCCACGGCGCCGAGCACGGCGGCGAACGCGCCGCCCGCCTGCACGGCGCGGCCGACCTCCAGCTCGCCCGACAGCACGCCATTGGCGAGGATCACGCTCGGCAACACCAGCGTGAGTTGATTGAAGGCGCGCTGGAACAGATTGAGCGAGCGCTGTTTCCTGATCAGCCGGGAGAAGTTGGCGTATACCTTGCCGAACTTGCTGTCGATCTGCGCGCGCTCCTGGGCTTCGCCGCGATAGAACGCGATCGATTCGGCGTTCTCGCGCAGGCGCATCAGGCCGAAGCGGAAATCGGCCTCGCGCCGCAGCTGCCAGAAGTTCAGCTGGATCAGCGGGGCACCGAACAGGTACAGCGCGACGACGGTGCCCACCAGCGCATAGACCGCCAGCACGCCGACCAGCAGATGCGAGATCGACCACAGCACCACGCTGAAGGCCACCAGTTGCATCATCGAGCCCAGGAAGATCAGCAGGAAGTGGATCGAGCGGCCGGTGAAGGTGTTGATGTCTTCGCTGATGCGCTGATCCGGGTTGTCGATCTCGTCGCTGGCGCCCAGCTCGTAATACTTGCGGCCCTGCAGATAGCCGTCGAGAAAGCGTCCGGTGAGCCAGCGCCGCCATTTGTTGGCGAAGGCGTCGCGCATGTAGTAATAGAAGGCGTAGATCGGCACCGCGACCGCCAGGATGCCCAGGCAGGCGTACACCGAGCTCCAGAAGCGGTCGGCGTCCTTGCCCGCCAGCGCCGAGGTCATCTCGCCGCTCTGCTTGTTCAACATCACCGCGAACTGGGTCTCGGCCAGCATCAAGGCGATCAGCAGGGCCAGCAGGGTCCACGCCGTCTTCTTCTGGTCACCCAGCCAGTAAGGTTT
>JACMLV010000427.1 GCA_014379395.1 Burkholderiaceae bacterium | reverse complement strand
CTGCGCCGCGGGCGCGCGCGGCAAGACGCCGGTCATCGTGCTGACCGCGCGCGGCGGCCTGGACGAGCGCGTGCAGGGCCTGAACCTGGGCGCCGACGACTACCTCGCCAAACCGTTCGAGCTGGCCGAGCTGGAGGCGCGCGTCAAGGCGCTGCTGCGCCGCAGCCAGGGCAACGAGGCGCTGGTGCACCGCTGCGGCGCGCTCAGCTTCGACACCGTCACCCGCATGTTCAGCTACGGCGAGGCGGCGCTGGCGTTGACGCCGCGCGAGCACGCCGTGCTGGAAGCCTTGATCAGCCGCTCCGGGCGCGCGGTGTCGAAGGAAAAGCTGTTCGACGAGGTGTTCGCGCTGGAGGACGACGCCAACCTCGACGCCATCGAACTGTACATCCACCGGGTCCGCAAAAAGCTCGACAACGGCCTGCCCGGCGCCGCCGCCATCACCACGCTGCGCGGCATCGGCTACCTGCTGCAGCCGCGCGAACCGGCGCCCTGACGATGACACCCGACGCGCCGAGCGCGCACGCCAAACCGCAGGCCGTGCGCGCCTGGTTCGGCCGCGCCGGCCCGCTCGGCAGCCTGCGCAACCAGCTGCTGCGCTGGCTGCTCATCCCGCTGCTGCTGCTGGTCGCGCTGAACGCCGTCTCGGTCTACCGCAACGCGCTCGACGCGGCCGACATCGCCTACGACCGCTCGCTGCTGGCCTCGACCCGCGCGCTGGCCGAGCGCGTCTCCATCGTCGGCGGCAAGGTGGTGGCCGACGTGCCCTACGTCGCGCTCGACAGCTTCGAGACCGACACGCTCGGGCGCATCTACTACAAGGTCACCGGCATCAAGGGCGAGCTGGTCTCGGGCTACCCCGACCTGCCGCCGGTGCCGGCCGACGTGCCGCGCTCGGAGGCCTATCCGGCGCTGGTGCGCTTTTATCACGCCGAATACAACGGCGCGCCGATCCGCATCGCCGCCCTCCTGCAGCCGGTGTACGACGACTCGATGCGCGGCATCGCCCTGATCCAGGTCGGCGAGACGCTCGACGCGCGGCGCGGCCTGTCGAACCAGATCCTGTTCGACACGCTGCTGTGGCAGGCCGGCATGCTGCTGGCGGTGGCGGCGCTGGTCTGGTTCGCGGTGCGGCTGGTGCTGCGCCCCCTGATGCGGCTGAAAAGCGAGGTCGAGACGCGCGCCCTGTCCGACCTGTCCGACGTCGATCCGACCCTGGTGCACAAGGAGGTGCGCCCGCTGGTGTTCGCCATGAACAGCTCGATGGGGCGGCTGCAAAGCCTGATCGCCGGCCAGCGCCGCTTCATCGCCGACGCCTCGCACCAGCTGCGCACGCCGCTGGCGGTGCTGAAAACCCAGGCCGAAATGGCGCTGCGCGAATTCGAGCGCGGCCGGGGCGATCCGGCGGCGCTGCGCGAGATCGTGCAAGGCATCGCCGCGACGACCAATTCCACCGTCCATCTTGCGAACCGCCTGCTGACCCTGGCGCGCATCGAGCATGGCGGCGAGGCGGCCGCGCTGGCCGCAATGGCCACGACGGCGCCGCTGTCGCTGCGCGACATCGCCCAGCAGGTCGGGCTGGAACTGGCCCCGCGTGCGGTCGCCAAGAACATCGACCTGTCGCTCGAAACGGGCGTCGATGCGCAAGTGCGGGGCCAGGAACTGCTGCTGCACGAACTGCTGGCCAACCTGGTCGACAACGCGCTGCGCTACACGCCGGCCGGCGGCAACGTCATCCTGCGCGTGACGCCGCCGACGGGTGCGCGCGGCGCGTTATTGGAAGTGGAAGACAGCGGCGCCGGCATCGCCGAGACCGAACGCGAACAGGTGTTCGCGCCGTTCTACCGCGCGGCGGCGGCGCTGGAAACCAATCCGGGCGGTGCCGGACTCGGCCTGGCGATCGTGCGCGACATCGCCGCGCTGCACGGCGCCGAGCTGACGCTGGGCGACGCGGCCAACGGGCATGGGTTGAAGGTGACGGTGGCGTTTCAGGCGCCGGCTTGAAATTCGCCATCGGCATCCGCCGCGCGGGACGACGGCGGATCACCGACGGCCGGCACGGAAAGACGCATTTCCATCGTCTTCAGCAGCGCCAAAAAAGTGCCGAGGGTCGGGTTGCCGTCGCGCGACAAGGTGCGGTAAAGCTGGGTCGGATTGAGGCCGGCCTGTCCGGCCACGGCCTGTACGCCGCCGATCGCCTTCGCCATTTACCTCAGCATCAGCAACAGCTCGCCCTGATCGCCATCCTCAAGGATACTGTTCAACACCTGCACCGCGTAGGCCGGATCTTCTCGGTACATCTCGGCCATCGCCTCGTCGTGCTCTCTGTCTTTCATGCGATTCTCCTTTGCCAGTCTCGCCAGCAATCACAAATCTTGGCCCTGCTATAATCGCCTCCACATCCGTTGACTTTCTTCGCCGTGCGCCGACTTTTTTGCATACTGTTGCTGATCTGCCTACCTCTGCAAAGCTTTGCTTCGCAGGTTGCCGGGCTGCGGTCGTCTGCATTGGCTGGGGTGCCCCATGAAATTGAACATTCGGAAGAT
>JACMLV010000426.1 GCA_014379395.1 Burkholderiaceae bacterium | reverse complement strand
TGCGCCTGGCGAAACAAAAGGCGGAGGACGCGACGCGCCAGAAGTCCGAGTTCCTGGCCTATCTGAGCCATGAGATGCGCACTCCGCTGGCCGGCGCGGTCGAGCGCGCGGCCGCGCTCACGCTCGACGCCGGGGCCTCGGTGTTCTCGCTCGAATTCGCCGCGCTGCACTACGCCGCGCCGCAGCGCAACCGCTACGCCTACCAGTTGGAGGGCTTCGACCGCGATTGGGTCGTGACCGACGCCGGCAAGCGCTTCGCGACCTATACCAACCTCGATCCGGGCCGCTATCTGTTCAAGGTGAAGGCCGCCAACAAGGACGGCCTGTGGAACCAGGACGGCGCCACGCTGGCGATCACGATCTTGCCGCCGTTCTGGAAGAGCTGGTGGTTCCGCTCGCTGTTGGTCTTGTCGCTGGCGGGCGGCGCCTGGGCCGCCTACCAGATCCGCACCCGCGTGATGCGGTCCCAGAGGAGCCAGCTGGAGCGCCAAGTCAGCCTGCGCACCGCCGAGGTCGAGCAAAAGAATCGCTTGCTGCTGCGCCAGGAAAAGCAGGTGCGCCAGCGCACCGAGGAGCTGGCCCACGCCAACCACGCGCTGCAGGAAAACGACGAGCGGCTGCGCCTGGCGAAACAAAAGGCGGAGGACGCGACGCGCCAGAAGTCCGAGTTCCTGGCCAATATGAGCCATGAGATGCGCACCCCGCTGGCCGGCGTGATCGGCATGCTCGGCTTCGCGCTGCGCGACCCCGGCCTGCGCCCGAGCACCCGCGAGCAGATCGAGCGCGGCCGCGCCAACGCCGAGTCGCTGCTGGCGATCATCAACGATCTGCTCGATTTTTCAAAAATCGAGGCCGGCAAGCTGAGCATTGAAAACATCGATTTCGGGCTCGGCGCCGCCATCGAGAGCGTGGCCGGCCTGTTCGAGGAGCAGGCGGCGGCGCGCAGCATCGGCTTTGGCGTCGAGTTCGGCCCCGACCTGCCGCCGTTCGTGGTGGGCGATCCGAACCGGCTGCGCCAGGTGCTGGTCAATTTGCTGGGCAACGCCTTCAAGTTCACCAAGGGCGGCGCGGTCGGGCTGCGCGTCGAACGCGGCGCCGAGGCCGAGGGCGCGAGCCCGATCCGCTTCATCGTGCAAGACACCGGCATCGGCATCCCGGCCGCCGCCATGGCGCGCTTGTTCCAGAAATTCGAGCAGGCCGACAGCAGCACCACCCGGCGCTACGGCGGCACCGGGCTCGGGCTGGCGATCTGCCGCCAGCTGGTCGAGCTGATGGGCGGCCAGATCGCCGCCACCAGCCGGCCCGGCGCCGGCAGCACGTTTACCTTCGTGCTGCCGCTGGCGGCCGGCGTGGCGCCGCCCGTGGTGGCGCCGGTTCCCCGCACCCCGCACAGCCACCGCCTGCGCGTGCTGTGCGCCGAGGACTTCCAGACCAACCAGATCATCATCCGCATGATGCTCGAGGAGATGGGCCATTCGGTCGACATCGCCGCCGACGGCGCCCTGGCGGTGGCGGCCTGCGCCCGCGCCGACTACGACTTGATCCTGATGGACGGGCGCATGCCGGAGCTCGACGGCGCCAACGCGGCGCGGCTGATCCGCGGCGGCGGCCCGGCGCACGCCCCGGTGCGCGACCGGCAACTGATGATCATCGCGCTCACCGCCAACGCCAGCGACGAGGACCGGATCCGCTACCTCGATGCCGGGATGAATGACTTTCTGAGCAAGCCGGTCGACGAGGCCGCTTTGCACGCGATCCTGGCGCGCGCCATCGCGCTGCAGTTGCGGCGCGGGGTGGCGCTGGAGCCGATGGCCCCCGCTTCGCAGGTCGGCGAGCTCGACGCGCTGTTCGGCGTGGCGCCGGAGCGGGAGCCGGTCCCGGGCGGATTGAAGCGCCGCATCCGCAGCGCGTTCGCCGGCGACATCGGGCGCCGCCTGGCC
>JACMLV010000425.1 GCA_014379395.1 Burkholderiaceae bacterium | reverse complement strand
TCCCGGTGCAGCGCGTCGATCGCGGCGCCCAGGGTCGCGGCCTGGCGCTGCGTCGCCGCAGACAGGCCCGCCTTTGCGGCGTTGTAGCGCTCGGTCTCCGCGCGGCTGGCGCCGAACAGGTCGATCTCCCGCTGCAAGGACGTTAAAAATTTGTTGTTGGCCTCTTCGGCCGCGCGGGCGGCGACTGCGCTCTCGCGCATGATTCTCGCCGTATCGGCCATCTGCCCGTTCTTGGTGATCAGGGCCGCCGTGGCGTGCGAGGTGGCGACGTCCATTTCGGTCGTCGCCGCCGTTAAACTGGTCTGGGCGCTCTGGAGCGAGGCCAGGCCGGCCTTGCTCGCGCCGATGGTCGCCGATTGGTCGGCCATCGACGCGGTCAAGTGCTGCTGGCCGGCGGCCAAGGCCGCCGTCGATTGGGAGGTTTGCTGCTGGGTTGCGTCCAGGCTGCGGCCGGCTTGCTCGGCCGCAGCGCTCAACTTGGTCGAGGCGGCCGTGATCTGGTCGATGCCGTCCGCCGCAGCCTTGTTGCCATCAATATTGATCTTGATGCCGTACTCGACGATCCCAGCCATTTAACGCTTCCGATTCAAATTTACGACATCGTTATTTCTGTTCAGCTTCGCGCCGCCGTTCCTCGCGCTGCTTGCTCACTTCTTCGCCCATCGCCGCGAGCGCCACTTTTTCCATTCTGCGGATGTCGGTGAAGATCTTGGCGTGATCCCGGCGCGGGATGCCGGTCGAGTGCCGCATCAGCACCTCGAACGACTCCCAGATCAGCCGTGTCCGCGTCATCACGCCATCGGCCTCGGCGACGCGATCCCACTGCGTCGAGAGGTCGATGAACACGGTCAAGGTGGTCAGGTTCTCCGGCCAGATCTCGTAGCGCTCAACCGTTAAATCCTGCTCGGTTGGCGCGTCCGCGATTTCATCCGAGGCGCCGAAGAACGCCATGTCCTCGGCCAGCTCGTCGCTCACGTGGGCGACGGTGGGCGCGCCCGGCGAGGCGCCGACGATGGTGCGGCCCCACCAGTCGGCGGCGCCGTCTAGTTTTTTCCTGCTGCGCCGTAGGTCGTAGCGAAGAAGGTCTTGGCCAGGGTCGGCCGCACCGGATTCACGTTCAACAATAAGGCGAGGTTATCTGGATTGAATTCCAGTTTCTGGCCGTTTTCGTCCGTAACGTCAGCCCAGCCGATCAGCGTTTCCTCGATCACTTTCGCGTCGGTCAACGTGTCGCTTTCGTCCACTTCCAGCTCTTTCCCCTCCGCCTCGGCTTGCGCCTTTTTCAGCGCCGCTTTGCGCGATTTCTCAAGGCGCTCGCTCAGGTCGTCGAGTTCTTCACGCGAGAGGCGGCGGAATTTCGCCTTGAAAATAAAGGTCTTCTTTTTCCCGTTTTCGTCGAGCATTTCGACATTGACGGGCGTCCAGTAGAACTGGATCGATGGATTGGTTTGCACTGCGAACATGGTGTTTCCTTAATTAGAGGTGGAGTGGAACTGCTGTTACAGGCAGGTGAGCGTGATCTCGTCGTTGCCGGCGACCGGCAGCGGCTGCAGGGTGAGCTTGTAGGCCGTAATGCCTTCGATCTTGTCGTAGTCGGCGCCGATGATGCGTACGTTCATGTCGGTGCGCAGCTGCTTGCCGGCCACGCTGCCGTGGATGGAACTGAGGGGCACGATGACGCCGAATTCGGCCATGGTGTACGGATTGAAGTAGGCGAGCGGCGGGGCCAGCACGGTGATCGACGCCTGGGGCGCGCGGTCGTCGATGCTGATCTCGCGCTGGGGGCCGGGCAAGTCGATGCGGCTGATCTTGTTGCCGAGCGACCAGTCGAACGTCGAGTACGACAGAGGGATGCCATCGATTTCGCATGGCCCGCTGTTGGCGCTGGTGACGCCTTCCTCGATCATCCAGCCGGTGCGTGTCACCGTCGGCATCGGGTCGCTGGTAGGGGTGAAATAGAGCGCGTCGAAGCTAAAGCTGAGCAGCGGGATGCCCTTCGCGCTCATCTTGCCCTTGACCTCGCCGCGCATGCCGAGCAGCCGGTGCTTCACGCCGTCGATGTTCATGTAGGCACACACGCTGCCAAAGTTTTCGCTGATCAAGTTGTATTCCACCGAGGTGACCGGCGTGACCGTTTCAGACATTCCGCATGCCAACATCAAGGGCGACCACTTCGGCGCCAGGCCGGCGGTGCCGGACGGCGCGATGGCGACGTCAAAGCTGAGCTTGGCCCAGAATGAAACGAGGATGTCACCCGAGTTGCCCATGAACGGCATTTCGATATTGGTGGCGGCCTTGTCCACGTCCATCGGCGTGAGCATCATGTTGCGCGCTTGGATCCAGTCCACAGCGCCTGTCGGCACCGTATCGACGCCATAGATCGCCTCCGGCTTGATCATCAGCAGCTTGTTGCGCCACTTGCGAGGGGTGGTAATCAGATTAGCCACGGGCCTTCTCCTTTCTTGGTGTCGCGTTCTCGGCGATCACAGGTTGATCGACGCCGGCGGCGCCGGCATCGGCCTGGGCCAGCAAGGCTTGGGCCTCGCCCGGCGCCGCCTCGGCCGCAGGAACCGCGGATTCGCCAACGCGGGTGCGCTGGCCAGTGGCCGGGTCAAAAATGAATTTGCCGCCCTGGCCCCAGTCGGGGCACTGCGTGAAATCCTGCTTTGCGCGCGGGGCTTTCTTTTCGGTGCTCATAAAACGCTCCTGTCGTAATACGACGTTAAATATTGTTCTAGCCACCAAAGATGGCCGTCCTTGAATGCCAGCAAGTGGCAAGCGCCGCGCTCGAACGGATCGAACTCGGGCGCCGGTTGCCAGCCATATACCTGGGCCTTGACGGCCTTGCGCAGCAGATCCAAGTCCACCCCCGCCGCGACGCCCAGGGCGTCGGTCAGGTTCTTCACGACGAACACCACGCTGACCGTCACATGCACGTTCTGCACGATGATGTCGCCAAGCTTGTTCGGCTCGGGCCGCTCGTCGGCGATGAACACGAAGCAGGCCGGGCAGACCTTCGGATTGCTTTCGGCCGCGCTCTGGAAGTCCGGCGCGCCGCCAACCGCCTTGATCGCCGGCACAAGCGTCCTGATCCGTTCCTTGAGCGCCTCGATCACGGCCGGCCCGCCCGCTTGAAGACCGATGGGCTGGTCGTCATCATCACCATCGATTCCGGCGCGGCGCCCGGCACGGGCGTGGCCGATTGCAGCTTCACCTTGTCGGCCGCGACATCGCGCAGCCACGCGACCGCGTCCTTGTGATCCTCGCGGGCGCGCTCGGTGGCAGCGTCGCCCAGCAGTGCGTAGCGGGCGATGGCGCAGGCGACCTGGGGCAGGTTCGGCGGGACGTCGGTCAGCGGCAGGCTGTAGCGGCCGGCCAGATAGCCGTCGATCAGCGCGTCGGCGTCGGCGAGGATGCGATCGACCGCGCCGGCCGGCAGCGCGGACTCGCGCTGCTCGATGTCGTCGGCGCCGTAGCGCTGCACCAGGTCGTCGCGGGTGGCGTAGGTCATTGCTGCTCGCCGGCCGTCTCGGCGTCGGTGTAGACGCCTTGCACGGACACGTTCGGATCGAGCCGCAGCTGGTCAAGCTGCTCCTCGTTAAACTCCGACAGCTTGACCATCGTCGGCTTCTTGCTCCAGGCGCGGTCGCCACGGCGGTAGCCGTCGCGGTGCGCCGTCACTTTGAGTGCCGGAACTTGTTCGCCCATGTGGCGCGCGGCCAGCGCTGCCACTGCGGCTTCCAAAAAGGCGCTTGGTTTGCCGGCACTGGTGTCGACGTTGTCGTCGGCTGGTGCGCCAGTCGGCGCGCCATCACCCGTCTGACCAGTCGTCGCCGGGCCGGCCGGATTCGATGCGGCTTCGTGGCCAGGCGTGTTTTCGGCGCCGCTTGTAGGCGGCGTGGTTGCGGTCAGGTCGCCCGCGCCCTGGCCGCCGGCGTTTTGTGCGGCGGGCTGCACTTTTTTTGGCATGATGCGTGTTCCTTGAAAGGTGTAAGTTGGTCCGGCTTACCGGGGCACGCTTATGACTAGGCGCGCCCTGGTGATCGATTAATCGACGGTGCCGTCCGAGCCGTAGGCCAGCTGCCAGAAACCGTAGCCGCCCGCCGCGCGCGCCTCGGCGCCGAACTTGAACTCTTTGCGGTTGAAGACGTCGTCAGCCTGCGGGTCGGTCTGCTGTACGAAGACCGGTTCCTTGCGCACCTGATAGACAAACGGCTTGACCGGCTTTTTCGTATCGAGCAAAAACCACGCGGTCTTGGATGTCAGGCGGCCGTCGACGACGACTTCGTACGTACCCTTGAACGGGTTGACCTTGCCGTCTTCGAGGCGCTCGGATGTCATCAGGGCGTTCGCGGTTGCCTTGAGCGCTGGCGGAACCAGCAGCACATCCGGCTTGACGTTGAGCGGCCGACCTTCGTCGTCCTTGAATTCCATCATCGCCACCTCGGCCGCGCCAAGGCTCGCCTGGGCTGCGGCCTGGGTAGCACACGACAGCTTCTTGGAGCCCTTGTTACTGACCGACCCGACGACGCCGTCTGCGCCGCGAACCGGGTGATCGGTGTCGATGAAGTTCTGGCCGTCGTAGCAGGCAGTCGTCATCGAATTGTTGACCAGGTCGAAGACGATTTCGTCCGGCAACTGTTTGGCCGACTCGCCGGCCATCTGTGCCTGGGGCAAATAGATCCCGAGGGTGTCGTCTTCGATGTCGTTGCGATCGACGCAGACTGTCGCTTCCCAGTCGTCGTTTCGGATGGTGTACTTGGCCGCTTCCAGCGCCTTGACGGCCTTATCGCCGATCCATTTGCGCATTTTCGGGAATTTCGACAGCCAGGCGTAGTCGTTTTGGCTCGTCGTTGATGGCACCTTCATCGCGATGCGCTGCCAGACCGACGGCGCGGCGGTGAACGCATTGTTGAAGGTGGTTTTGAGCGCGGTGAAGACGTTGCCGATGGTTTCCTTGTTCACCAGCAGGCCGGCGGCCAGCAACGACGGGCCGGATACTTCTTCGGGCGATGGGAGCAGCGCGGCGAGGGCCGGGGCGAACGATACGGCGCCGATCAGGCCGAGCAGCAGCGCGATTGGCGCGTAGAGCGATTTAAAGCGTTTCATGGAATGTCCTATTGATGGATGCGGTGATTGGATGACGGGCTTACTCGACCCAGACGCCGTCGACGTCCAGGCCGATGACCTTGCCGGCCACCGACCGGGTGGCGCCGCCGCTGGTCTTGGCGACCGTTTGGTCGTCGACGATGTAGCAGACCAGGCCGAGCGATGCCTGGGTCACCGGGTCGGCGCCGCTGTTGGCCCACTTGAACGCCTTCTTCCGGCGCACCATGACGCTCTTGGCGCCATCTGCGCCGGTGGTGTTGTCGACCTGTTCGTCGGCGCGGCCGAGGTAGGTCAGGGTCGCGGCGGTTGCGCCTGGTGTTGCAAAACCGGTGGCGTTTGCGGCAACCATCGCGCCGCCGTAGATGCACACGCCTGCGGCGACCGGAACGGCCACCCGGCAACCATCGACGTACGGGGTATTGCGATCAGCGGATAAGGGCATGTTCTCTCCTGGTCAAAAATATTGATGGCGGCTTATGCCGTCGTTTCGGCTTTGAGGGTGGCCGCGAACTGGGCTTGCTCCAGGCCGAACGCCGCGCACAGCGCCACCTGGTTGGCGGTCAGTCCGGTTGCCGATGCGGCGGCCGGCGCCTTGCCCTGGGTCTGGGTGCCGGTGAGCAGCGCGATGGTCGGCGCGGTGGCGATGAAGGCGCTCAAGGCCGCGATGTCCTTGCCGCCCAGCTCGCGCGCCCACGCCTCCTGGGCCGGCAACAGCTTGCCCTCGGCGACGGCGCCCGCCACCAGCTCGTCGACGCGCTTGCCGCCGACCTGGGCCGACAGCGCGGCCAACTGGCCTTGCATGGCTGTCATCGCCGCGATCGGGACGAATTTCGTGGGATCGGGCGTGGCGGCCGACAGCGCGGCGATGGTGGCGCTCTGGCTGGTGAAGGCGCCGAGCAGGCTGCAGGCGGCGGCCGCGTCCGGATTTTTCTTGATCTCGCCTTCCAGCTTGCCCAGCTCGGCGGTGATCGCCTCGGGGGCGCTGCCGGCTGGCAAGTTGAGCACCAGGCACAGCTTCTTCAATAACTCTTCCATTTGAGTTCCTTCTTTCGTCGTTGTAGGGGTGGTGAATTGCATCGAGGCGGCGGCCAGCAGGATCTCCTGCATGCCGTCGATTCCAGCGTTATTGGTGATGGCCGCCATGAACAACCCGGTGACTGCGCCGGTGGTGTCGTAGGAAAAAACAGGGGATGCGAAGCGGTATTCATCGGCTGCGATCATCGCGGTGGCGCGATCTTTCCATTCGACGTCGACCGCGAACAATCCGACGCCGGGGCGCCATTCGAGTTTGCGGAAGAACCCGGCGGCCGGGGCCGGCTGGCCGTTTTCCTTGGCCAGCAAGGTTTGATGCTCGTAGTCGATCACATATGGGTTTGTGCGGGCGTTTGCCGCCGCGATGAGCGTCCGCGCCAAGGCCTCGTCGATGCGCCAGGTAGGCGCATCTGCTGGCCTGCCATCGATCGAGCGAAATTCGCCCTCTGGGAACAATTGCAACTCGGCGCTGCCGGCGACGAGCGTCGACGAGCACGCCGCCAGTGCGATCCGAGCGGGTGTGGCGGCAGGTTTTTGGAATGGCTTAGGCATACCGCCATCGTGCCGGGGCACGCGCATGGCGGACAGATTGACAGGTGTCAGCAGTGGGGCTGTTTTATGTCGTTTTTTGCTGACAAACCGCAAGGCGGGCTGAGCATTCCTGACGGAATCAAATTTAACGCGCCTTTAACGCGCCTGTGGGCGCTTTCCCCGAAATTTCTAGGGGGAAGTGCCCCGTCGCGGTTTTGATCGCCGCCACGGCGGCGCGGCGGCGTTTTGCCGTTTTTTGGCGGGCGCGCGGGAAAAACGCCCCCGCCAAGGCCTTAGAAGAGGCCGCCCAGGGCGTCCGGCTCCCAGTTCATGATGACCAGCTCCTTGCTCGTCTGCTGGGCGCCGTGGACGTTTGCGACCGCGTATTTTATATCGATGCCCATCATGTGGAAGCCGTCGAAGCAGCGCCGGATGTCCGGGTGGTCGTTGATGCTGACCATGACCTTGCCTTTGCAGCTGCGCATCAGCGCGGCCATCTGCTCGTACTGGTCGAAACCGAACGGCACGCCGTAGCCCTCGGTTTCCCAGTACGGCGGATCGAGGTAGAAGAAGGTGTGGGCGCGGTCGTAACGCTTCATGCAGTCCTGCCAATCGAGGTTCTCGACATACGTCCCGGCCAGGCGCAGGTGCGCCGCGCTCAGGTTCTCCTCGATCCGGCACAGGTTGATCGCCGGCCCAGTGGTGGCGGTGCCGAAGTTCTGGCCGGCGACCTTGCCGCCGAAGGCGTGCTGCTGCAGGTAATAAAAGCGGGCGGCGCGCTGGATGTCGGTCAGCGTCTCCGGGTTCGCCATTTGCTGCCACTTGAAGATTTGGCGGCTCGATATCGCCCACTTGAACTGCCTGACGAATTCCTCCATGTGGTGCTGCACCACGCGGTACAGGTTGACCAGGTCGCCGTTGACATCGTTGATGACCTCGGTCTGGGCCGGCACCGGGCGCAGGAAATACAGCGCGGCGCCGCCACAGAACACCTCGACGTAGCACTCGTGCGGCGGGAACAACTTGATCAGCCGGTCGGCCAGGCGGCGCTTGCCGCCCATCCATGAAATAATTGGACTGCTATGCATCTTCACTTCCTAATACGGGCGCTCCCGGGCGCTCTGGTGTGGGACTCGCGGTCCTCAGTAAGTTCATCGTGCCGCAACGCGAACACTTGATGTCGAGGCGCTGGTATTCACCGGCGCCCAATTTCTTATGGCATTTGCCACAGCGGATATCCTGCATTTAACGCTCCACATGCTAAGATGCGCCCGCCTCCGATCGGGGTAGCAGGGCCTTGGCTTGGTATGCAGTTCACGCTGCGTGTCGAGTGGCCGGCCAGGTGCTACAACACCCGGCCGGTCGCTCTGCTCTTTTTCAAATCGTCAGGTACTGGCGCAGCTGCTCGACGATCAGACCTTCTTCCTGCGGGTACAGCTTGCCATCCGGCGTCACCGGGAAGAACTGCCGCGCCGGGATATTCCCCCACAAGTTTGGAAACTGCGCCTTGGTGCCGCCATATTGCTGCATGGCCGCATAGATCATCGACGACCTGACCAGTACCGAATCCGATATGACCTGGTGGAAAATCTGCCGCGCCAGATCGCCGCTCTCACCATGCAGCGGCTTTTTGCTCATCGCCAGCGCCTTGCCCTTGGCGACGATCTTGCCGGTCTTCTTGGAAAACCCGCCCCTCTTCCCCAGGTAGCGCATCAGCGTGGCCTGGGTGTTGGGCCTCCAGGGCACGCCATCCGGGCCGGTCGTCGTGACGAAGCGCTGCTTGCTGCGCTCGGTGACGTCTTCGCCTATCGCGCGCAGCACCGGCGACATATCGTCCGTCTTGTCGTGCAGTTGCAACAACATCGCCATGACCGCTTGGCTCTTGACGTCAACGGTTTTGCTCATTTTTGCCCTATACTTGTATGTGAACCGGTGAGCTGTGGAAATCGGAGTCCACAGGCTTGGAAAGCCGCCCCGGCGGCCAGCATGGATGGAGGGACGTCCGGCCTCCCATCGGTTCACCTCACCAGCGCATAGATCCCGCCCTTGATGCCGGCCGTGATCGCATCCTTCAAGACCCGGAACGCCAACACCAGCATGTTCGTTTCGCCGTGCCCCTTCTTCATCTTGTAATCGAATTCCACCGCCAGCTTCGCTTGCGCGCCGCCGGATGCCGCCACATAGAGCAGCTTGCCGCTCTTGGTGTCGAACAGCACCTGGCCGGGAGAATCGATCAGCGCCGGCAGGCTGGCCCACTCGGCTGCGCTCAGCGCGTCGCCGGCCGCCTGGTGGCGCGCCGCCTTCTTCCCGATGATCAGCCCGTCCTGCACCGTGATTTCCGCCGTGGCCGGGTGGATGCCCTTCTTGGCCAGCCACTCCAGGGTGGCCGGGTCGATGGCGCCGATCACCGCCGTGCGGCCGCGCTTGACCGGGTCGGCCAGCACTTCGTCCAGGTAGGACTTGTAGGCGGCGTCCCGCTCGGCCTTGAGGGCCGGGCGCAGCGCCTCGTACATCTTCGCCCCCACCGGGGCGTCGAGCTTGATCAGCTTGTCGTCGACCATCTCCTTGAGCGGGCGCGCGGCGCTCGCGCCCGGCGCGTAGTCGAAGCCCTTGTCGATGCCGACCGGCGCCTGCGTCTTCGGGTCGAGCTTGTCCCAGCCGGCCGGCGGCTCGGCGCGGCCCTCGTCCTGGGCGGCCGCGTACTCGCGGGCGTCGACCGCCGTGACGCGGCAATGACAGCCCCAGCCGTTCGGTGGAAAGTGCGTGTCCCAGAACGGGTGGTCGTGCGGCAGCACGAGGCCGTGCCAGGAGACGTGCAGCGGGCGCGGATGCATCACGCCGTCGGCGTGGACGTAGCGCCAGTAGGGCCGCAACTTGAGCAGATCGGGGTGCTTGAGCTGCTGCCAGCGCCCGGCCGCGTAGCTGGTGGCCATGTTGGTCTGGTAGATCACGCGCGTGCGCCAGGCCTGGCCGGCGGCGCTGCCTTCGCCCGTCCAGCCGGTCCAGCCGTGCTTGAGGACGATGGCGTTGAAGTCCTTGCGGAAGGCCTCCAAGCCGCGGCCTTCTTCTTTGGCCTTGCGGATGGCGCCGTTCAAGTCATTGAGCAGATCCGCGTTCGCGGCGCCCGCAACGATGAACACCCTGTCGTGCGCTGACTTCACGATATCGTCCCAGCGCTCGGTCGGCAGGTTCAGCTTGCGCCGGAAGAAATCGATCTGCTCGTCGAACGGGGTGGAGACGTGGTTACCGGCGGCGTCCTTGCCCGGAAAGCCGATGCCGATCGCGCCGGGCATCAGCGGCCGTCCTGCGCGTCGCTCATGCCCTTGAGTTCAGCCAGGGCGAACGCGGCCGCCATCAGCGTGGCCAGCTTGTCCTGCGGCTGGCCGCCGAACGCGGCGACCAGGTCGCGCTGCAGGGCCGTTAAATCGGCGGCGCCGTCGACCATCGTTTTAACGGCGTCGATCAGCTGCGTCCAGGCCGGCGCGGCGGCGCTGGCCAGCGCGTCGACGATGCCGGCG
>JACMLV010000424.1 GCA_014379395.1 Burkholderiaceae bacterium | reverse complement strand
CTCAAGCTCGAGTGCGCGCGGGCCGACCGGCTCGGCCATCCGCTGACGCTGGCGCTGGCCGACGTCGACCGCTTCAAGGCGATCAACGACACCCATGGCCACGACGTCGGCGACAAGGTGCTGATCGACATCGCCCAGCTGATGGCGGCCGGGGTGCGCGGCTACGACATGTGCGGCCGCTGGGGCGGCGAGGAATTCCTGCTGATTTTCCCGGAAACTCCGGCCTGCGAGGGGGCGCTGCTGGTCGAGCGCATCCGCCAAACGCTGTGCAAAATAACGGTCGGCGAAGGCGCCGCCGCGATCGAAGTGTCGGCCAGCTTCGGGGTGGCCGAACGCCGGCTTGGCGAAACCATCTCGGAGGTCGTCAAGCGCGCCGACCGGGCCCTGTTCGCGGCCAAGCACGCCGGCCGCAACCGCTGCGAGGTCGCGCCCCAGGAGGCTGTCGGACTCTGACGATCCTGAGTCCGACCGGCCCCTGATCGGTCTTATTTATCGAACAAGCCCGGCTCGCGCGGCGCTTCCTGCTCGTAGCGGCTCAGGCATTGCGCCACCCGCGGCGCCAGCTCGTGCGCGGCCCGCACAGTGATGTTGAGGTCGTTGAGCAAGCCATCCTGCAAGCCATACACCCAGCCATGCACGCTGAGCTCCTGGCCGCGATCCCACGCGTCCTGGACGATGGTGGTCTGGCACACGTTGACGACCTGCTCGGCCACGTTGAGCTCGCACAGCCGGTCGTGCCGCTGGCGGCTGGTGAGCACGTCGCCCAGGTAGCGCTCGTGCTTCTGGTGCACGTCCTGCACGTGGCGCAGCCAGTTGTCGGCCAGGCCGATGCGCTTGCCGGTCATGGCCGCGTGCACGCCCGAGCAGCCGTAGTGGCCCACGATGATCACGTGCTTGACCTTGAGCACCTCGATGGCGAACTGCAGCACCGACAGGCAATTCAAGTCCGAGTGCACGACGACGTTGGCGATGTTGCGGTGGACGAACAGTTCGCCCGGCGCCAGGCCGAGCAGCTCGTTGGCCGGCACCCGGCTGTCCGAGCAGCCGATCCACAGGTACTCGGGCGATTGCTGTGCCGCCAGCTTTTCGAAAAAATTGGCTTGCTTGGCCACCATCGACTCGGCCCAGTCGCGGTTCTTCTGCAATAAATCGTAGAGCGCGATCTTCGGTTCCGTTGAATCCGTCATGTGTTTCCTTTCGTCGATAAAGAAAAGCCGCCGTGCCGCCTTGTGGGGCGAACCGGCGGCCGGATCAGGCATGCGCGCTGGCGCCGCCCATCTGCTTATTCAAAGAAATCCTTGACCTTGTCTTTCCAGGTCTTGCTTTGCGGGCTGTGCTTGGCGCCGCCCTCGGTGGTCGATTTCTCGAACTCGCGCAGCAGTTCCTTTTGCTTGTCGGTCAGCTTGACCGGCGTTTCGATCTCCACATGGCAGAACAGATCGCCGGCGAAGCCGGAGCGCACGCCCTTGATGCCCTTGCCCTTCAGGCGGAAGGTCTTGCCCGACTGGGTGCCTTCGGGAATCGTGAACGACACCTTGCCGCCCAGGGTCGGCACCTCGATCTCGCCGCCCAAGGCCGCCTTGGCGAACGAGATCGGCATGATGCAATGCAGGTCGTCGCCCTCGCGCTGGAACACCGGATGCGGCTTGATGTGGATTTCCACGTACAGGTCGCCCGGCGGCCCGCCGTTGGTGCCCGGCTCGCCGTTGCCCGACGAGCGGATGCGCATGCCGTTGTCGATGCCGACCGGAATCTTCACCTCGAGCGTCTTGTTGCGCTTGATGCGCCCGGCGCCGCCGCAAGGCTGGCACGGATCGGTGATCACCTTGCCGCTGCCGTGGCATTTCGGGCAGGTCTGCTGGATGCTGAAAAAGCCCTGCTGCATGCGCACCTGGCCGTGGCCGGCGCAGGTGGTGCAGGTCGACGGCGAGGTGCCCGGCTTGGCGCCACTGCCGTGGCAGGTGTCGCACTTGTCCCAGGACGGCACCCGGATCGTGGTGTCGAAGCCGTGCGCGGCCTGCTCGAGGGTAATCTCGAGATTGTAGCGCAAGTCGGCGCCGCGGTAGACCTGCGGGCCCGCGCCGCGGCCGCGTCCACCGCCGAAGATGTCGCCGAAGATGTCGCCGAAGCTGTCGGCGAAGCCGCCCGCGCCGCCGCCGCCGCCCATGTTCGGATCGACGCCGGCGTGACCGTAGCGGTCATACGCTTCGCGCTTTTCCGGATTGGTCAGCATCTCGTATGCTTCCTTGACTTCCTTGAATTTTTCCTCGGAGTCCTTGCTGTCCGGATTGCGGTCCGGATGGTATTTCATCGCAAGCCTGCGATAGGCTTTCTTGATCTCTTCTTCCGAAGAATTCTTAGCGACCCCGAGGATCTCGTAAAAATCACGCTTCGCCATTTGTCGGCACCTTGCTGTCTGTCTGACTACTTGATCTCATATGCAAAAAAACCGAGCCGGAATAAACGGCTCGGCATATCTTCCACAACCCCGCTGCGCGATTACTTGGCGTCCTTGACTTCCTTGAAGTCGGCGTCGACCACGTCGTCCTGCTTGGCGCCCGATTCCGCGCCAGCCTGCTGGCCGCCCTCGGCGCCGGCGGCAGCCTGCTGCTGCGCCTGCTGGTCGGCATACATCTTCTCGCCCAGCTTCTGCGATGCGCCCGACAGCGCCGCCACCTTGGCGTCGATCTCGGCCTTGTCCGCCGACTTGAGCGACGCTTCCAGTTCGGCGATCGCGGTCTCGATCTTCGTTTTTTCGTCCGCTTCGAGCTTGTCGCCGTATTCGGTCAGCGACTTCTTGGTCGAGTGCACCAGCGCGTCGGCCTGGTTGCGCGACTCGGCCAGTTCGCGCAGCTTGTGGTCTTCCTCGGCGTTCAGTTCGGCATCCTTCACCATCTTCTGGATTTCCGCTTCGGTCAGGCCGGAGTTCGCCTTGATCGTGATCTTGTTCTCTTTGCCGGTGGCCTTGTCTTTGGCGCCGACGTGCAAGATGCCGTTGGCGTCGATGTCGAAGGTCACTTCGAT
>JACMLV010000423.1 GCA_014379395.1 Burkholderiaceae bacterium | reverse complement strand
GTTCAGGCCGAGCCCCTCGACGCGGCCCTTGACGCGGTAGGCGCTCAGCGTCGGCAGGCTGCCCTGCCACTCGGCCGAGAAATCCTGCAGGCGCCCGCGCGGCGCCAGGTCGGCCAAGAGCTTGCGCTGTTCCGGGCGCAGCGGCAACTGCGCGGCCAGCGCGGCCAGGGTTTCCAGGTCGAGCAGGCGGGCCTTGAAGTGGACCCGCTCGGGCTGGCCGTTGGCCGGCGCCCGATAGTGTTCGGACAGGGTGGTCGGCGCCAGGCGCAGGCCGTCGCGCGTTTGCAGCGAAAAATCGGTCAGGCTGATCTCGTGGCCGCGCGCGCCGAAGGTCGGCAGGCCGTCCTGCACGTGCAGCGGGAATTCCTCGCGCGCGGCGACGCGGCCGCTGACGTGCGCCAGTTCGAGCGGCGGCAACTCGGGCCCGAGCCGCGCGCTGACGTTGGCCAGGCCGACGTCGGCGGTGAAGCCGGCCAGCTTGGCGTGGTCGAGCGTGATCCAGGCGCGCAGCGCGCCGTTGCCGCTGGCCAGCGCGAACGGATAGTCGAGATAGGTCTTCCAGGCCGCCAGATCGGCGTGTCGCAGGTCGACGAACAGCTCGCCCTTCCACATCGTCGCGTCCGAGATGCGCTTGCTGAACACCGGATGGACGAAGCTGGCGCGCACGTCGAGCGGCGCGGCCAGGGTCGCCGGCGGGGTCGCGCGCAGGGCGAACTGGTGCTCGCGCCAGCGGTTGCGCAGCACCAGGCTGAGCTTGTCGAGCGGCAGCGGCGGCGCGCCGCGCAGCTCGTCGCTCCAGTTGATGCGCCCTTCGCGGATCACGATCTCGCGCTGCGCCAGCAGCCAGTCGGCGCCCTGGCCGTCGGCGCCGCCCCGGTCCGGGTCGAAGCCGACCCCGGCCACGTAGAGCTTGCCGTCGGCGGCGCGCCGCACGTCGAGCTCGGGGCGGATGATCTCGAGCGAATGAAAGCGCACGTCGGCCGCCAGCACGCTCCACCAGGCCAGCGTGGCCGACACGCTCGGCAGGCCGAGCACCTTGCGCCCGGCCGCGTCGTGCAGGGTGACGTCGCCGAGGAACAGGTTGGGCCGCAGCCCGTTCCAGGAGGCGTAGACGCGGGCGATCTGGACCCGGTTGCCGCAGGCGGCGCTGGCGGCGCGCTCGATGCCGCCCTTGTAGTAGTCGATGTTGGGCAGGATCGCGTAGCGCAGGAACAGGAACAGCAGCGCGAACACGAAGTACAGCAGCAGCGCCAGCTTGACGGTGAAGCCGAGCACGTGATGGGTGGCCAGGTTGGCCAGCCGGTAGGCCGCGCGCAGGCGGCGCCAGCGCACCACCAGCGGCACGCACTCGGTCTCGGTCTGCTGTGGCGGTGTGGTGTGCATCTGGGCGCTAATAGACGAGTCCGCCAAAAAGAAGAAGGAATAAACGCGATCGGGCCAGCCGGGCTTGCCTGCCGCCCTGGTCTGCCTTACCATCGTCGTGGCAGTTTTACGGCCGCTTGCGGCCATGCTTTTTAGCAATCTTTGCGCGCGGCGCCATTCTACCGCATCCCAGTCGGGACGACGCCGCACTAGGAGGCTGTCGGACTGAGGGAGTCGAAGCGAAAAAATAGCTGGGCGAGGCCAGATTTTGACGGTTTCGCAGTGCCAATAGCGAGCTATTGGCCGAGAAAACGGCCAAATATGGACCGTCCAGGTATTTTTGCAGCCGACGAGCCTCAGTCCGACAGACTCCTAGCTCCGATTATCACTCTTTTAACGCCAAAGCAGCGCCCAAGAATAAGCCCAACCATGAGTCCAACCACGATCCTGTCCGCCTCCCGTTTCTACCAGCGCTGGCTGAGCGCCGCCCCCGACCGCGAAGGCAAGGTGGCGCGCCTGACCGAGGCCGCGCTGGCCGGCGCCGACTTCGCCGCCCTGCTGGCGCAGGAGGGCGAAGGCGGCCT
>JACMLV010000422.1 GCA_014379395.1 Burkholderiaceae bacterium | reverse complement strand
CCGATCCGAGCCTGGCGCCGGCCGGCAACCGCGAGCTGGCGCGCCAGTGGCAGGCGCTCGAGCAGCGCCTGGCCGCGCGCATCCTGCACCAGGTGCAAAGCTCGGTCGACACCGTCGTCGCGCAATGCGTGGCCGAGGTGCTCGAAGGCGCCCTGCACAAGCTGGGCGGCGAGCTGCGCGGCGGCTTGCGCTACACCATCGAAAAAGCCGTCTCGCAAGCCGTCGTCGAGGAGCGCGGCCGCCTGCAGGAAGCGGCGCGCTAAGGTTTTACGCCTATGTACTTTGAGAACATAGGATTTTGCTGTAACGTAACCAACTGTCGAATTTCATAGGCTACCCGCCCGTCAAGCTCGTCAAACCGGCAAACCGCCCGTCAACAAAAACCATTGGAGAATATACAGATGTTCAAAACAAAGTTGATTCCATTTGCGATCGCCGCCGCTTTCGCCGCCGGCAACGCCGCCTCGCAGGAAGTGGTCAAGATCGGCCATATCGGACCGATCTCCGGCTCCAGCGCCCATCTGGGCAAGGACAATGAAAACGGCGCCAAGATGGCGGTTGAAGAGCTGAATGCCAAGGGCTTCAAGATCAACGGCAAGGCCGTCAAGTTCGTGCTGCAAACCGAAGACGACGGCGCCGATCCGAAACAGGGCACGGCGGCCGCGCAAAAGCTGGTCGACGCCAAGGTCAACGGCGTGATTGGCCACCTCAATTCCGGCACCACGATTCCAGCGTCGAAGATCTACTACGAGGCCGGCATCCCGCAAATTTCCCCTTCGGCCACCAATCCGCAATACACGAAGCAGAAATTCAACACCGCGTTCCGCGTGGTCGCCAACGATAACAAGCTGGGCGGCACGCTCGGGCGCTACGCGATCGACAAGCTGAAGGTCAGCAAGATCGCCGTCATCGACGACCGCACCGCCTACGGCCAGGGCGTGGCCGAGGAATTCGTCAAGGGCGCCAAGAAGGCCAAGCCGGGCGTGTCCATCGTCTCCAAGGAATTCACCAACGTCAACGCGACCGACTTCAACGCCATTCTCACCAGCATCAAGGCCAAGAATCCGGACATGATCTTCTTCGGCGGCATGGACTCGGTCGCCGGGCCGATGCTGCGCCAGATGAAGGCGCTCGGCATCAAGGCCAAGCTGATGGGCGGCGACGGCATCTGCACCGAGACGCTGCCGAAGCTGGCCGGCGACGGCCTGGCCGACGATCAAGTGGTGTGCGCGGAAGCGGGCGGCGTCAGCGGCGAGCAGCAGAAGGCGTTTGACGACTTCCTGGTGCGCTACAAGAAGAAATTCAACATCGACGTCCAGCTGTACGCGCCGTACGTGTACGACGCCGTCATGACGATGGCCACCGCGATGGCCAACGCCAAGTCGGCCGAGCCGGCCAAGTATCTGCCGGAACTGGCGAAGATCAAGTACCAGGGCGTGACCGGCTCGATCGCGTTCGATCCGTTCGGCGACCTGCAAAACGGTTCGCTGACCTTGTTCACCTTCAAGGGCGGCAAGAAAACCAAGATCGAAGTGGTACGCTAATGCCGTGACCGGAGCGCCGCAGCGATGCGGCGCCCGGTGGGCGATCCGGCGTAAGCCGGGCTCAATAGAAAAATCCGGCGTGGCGCCGGATTCGATAAAAAAAGCGCGCTGAGATCAGCGCGCTTTTTTGTGTGGTGCTACGTGAAACGAATTACTTCTGCGCCAGAACCCATTTAACCAGGGTGTGCGCTTCGGCTTCGGTCACTTGTGGGTTCGCTGGCATCGCCATCGCACCCCATGCACCCGAGCCGCCCTTCAGGACTTTTTGCACCAGCTTGGCTTCAGCGTCTTTTTGACCAGCGTATTTTGCTGCGACATCTTTGTAAGCTGGGCCAACCAGCTTGGAAGCAACTGCGTGGCAAGCCATGCAGTTTTTCGATTTTGCCAGGGCTTCGTTAGCCATTGCAGCTTGCGACGTGAATGCGGACACTACCAAAGCACCTACCAACAGGGAACGTTTCATCGTATTCTCCAAAGTTTATCTTTTGCTACATTTGACCGAGTCTTCCAGTATGGAAAGAGCGGCGCCGGCTATTTTAACGCGATGTTGCGCGATCCGGTTGACCGCCGGCCCAATATTGCCCCACGACGCCACGCTTTTTTTGTAATATGGCCGCATAACAGGGAGCCGACAATGCCGATCATCATTCTTATCGCCGTGCTGAGTGCCTTACGCTACTTCGAAGTGTGGCGCTTCGCGCAATTGTCGTGGTGGTGGGTCATCGGCCTGGCGGCGCTGGCCTTCGCTTGGTTCGAATTCATCGAACCGCTGTTCGGACTCGACAAGCGCAAGGCCCACGACGAGGATGAAAAGCGCCGCCAGGCGCGCGTCAAGGCCAGCTTCAACAAGAAAAAATAGGCGTCACTTGCCAGCCTGCCGCGTTGCCGGCCCGCCCTTTCACAGGGACTGGCCGGCAACGCGGAGCGCTACATCAGCGCTTGAGCTGGCTGAGGTCGCGCACCGCGCCGCGGTCGGCCGAGGTGGTCAAGGCGGCGTAGGCTTGCAGCGACTGCGACACCACGCGCTCGCGCTTGACCGGCAGCCACGCCGCCGCGCCCTTGTCCTCCATCGCGTCGCGGCGCCGCGCCAGTTCGGCCGCGTCGATGCGCAGGTTGATGGTGCGCGCCGGGATGTCGATGTCGATCATGTCGCCCTCTTCCACCAGGCCGATGGCGCCGCCCTCGGCCGCCTCCGGCGAGGCGTGGCCGATCACCAGGCCGGACGAACCGCCCGAGAAGCGGCCGTCGGTCAGCAGCGCGCAGGCCTTGCCCAGGCCCTTGGACTTGATGTAGGAGGTCGGGTACAGCATCTCCTGCATGCCGGGGCCGCCCTTCGGCCCCTCGTAGCGGATGATGACGACGTCGCCGGCGTGCACGGTGTCGGCCAGGATCGCCTCGACGGCGTCGTCCTGGCTCTCGAACACGCGCGCCTTGCCGCTGAATTTCAAGATGCTCTCGTCGACGCCGGCGGTTTTCACGATGCAGCCCTTTTCGGCCAGATTGCCGTACAGGACGGCCAGGCCGCCGTCCTGCGAGTAGGCGTGCGCCTTGTCGCGGATGCAGCCTTCGCTGCGGTCGAGGTCGAGCGACGCGTTGCGCTGCGACTGAGAGAACGCGACCTGGGTCGGCACGCCGCCGGCGGCGGCGCGGAACATCTGTCGCACGGCCGGGTCTTGCGTTTGCGTGATGTCGTTGGCGGCGATGGAGTCGGCCATGGTCTTGCTGTGGATGGTCGGCAGGGAGGTGTCGAGCAGGCCGGCGCGCGCCAGTTCGCCCAGGATGCCGACGATGCCGCCGGCGCGGTGCACGTCTTCGATGTGGTATTTGTCGGTCATCGGCGCGACCTTGCACAGGCAGGGCACCTTGCGCGAAATGCGGTCGATGTCGGCCATCTTGAACTCGACGCCGGCTTCGTGGGCGGCGGCCAGCAGGTGCAGCACGGTGTTGGTCGAACCGCCCATCGAGACGTCGAGCGCCATCGCGTTCTCGAACGCGGCCTTGGTGGCGATCGAGCGCGGCAACACCGAGTAGTCGTCCTGCTCGTAGTGGCGCTTGGCCAGCTCGACGATCAGGCGGCCGGCGCGCAGGAACAATTCCTTGCGGTCGGAATGGGTGGCGAGGATGGTGCCGTTGCCCGGCAGGGCCAGGCCCAGGGCCTCGGTCAGGCAGTTCATCGAGTTGGCGGTGAACATGCCGGAGCAGGAGCCGCAGGTCGGGCAGGCCGAGCGCTCGATCTCGGCCACGTCGGCGTCGCTGACGCTGTCGTCGCCGGCCTTGATCATGGCGTCGATCAGGTCGAGCTTGATGACCTTCTGGGCCCCGTCGACCACCTTGATGACCTTGCCCGCCTCCATCGGCCCGCCGGAGATGAAGACCACCGGGATGTTCACGCGCAGCGCGGCCATCAGCATGCCTGGGGTGATCTTGTCGCAGTTGGAGATGCACACCATGGCGTCGGCGCAATGGGCGTTGACCATGTATTCGACCGAGTCGGCGATCAGGTCGCGCGAGGGCAGCGAGTACAGCATGCCACCGTGGCCCATCGCGATGCCGTCGTCGACGGCGATGGTGTTGAATTCCTTGGCCACGCCGCCGGCCGCCTCGATCTCGCGCGCGACCATCTGGCCGAGGTCCTTCAGGTGCACGTGGCCGGGCACGAACTGGGTGAAGGAGTTGACGACGGCGATGATCGGCTTGTCGAAGTCGCCATCCTTCATGCCGGTGGCGCGCCACAGGGCGCGGGCGCCGGCCATGTTGCGGCCGTGGGTGGTGGTGCGGGAACGGTATTGCGGCATGGTGTCTTCCAATAAAAGTGGGAGGATGGCCGGGCGCCCGCCCCTTCCGCGGGGACGGTTTGCGCCAGATCAGGAAATGAAGAAGTGGCACTAGATTGCCTTGCGCTAGGCGGACTGTCAAATATATGATTTGCTTGTCTGTGAGTCGCAAAACATATCACAGGACAATTTTCATATGGAATTGGATATAGGATGAATCTGGAATTGCGCCAGCTGCGCTACTTCGTCACGGTGGCCGAGGAATTGCATTTCGGCCGCGCCGCGCAGCGCCTGCACATGACCCAGCCGCCGCTGTCGCAGGCCATCCTGGCGCTGGAGGATCTGCTTGGCGCGGCGCTGTTCGCGCGCAACCGGCGCGAGGT
>JACMLV010000421.1 GCA_014379395.1 Burkholderiaceae bacterium | reverse complement strand
CGAGGTACATCACACTGGCGCCTTCCGAGCGCAGTGCCTCGGCTTGGGTCGCCAGGGATTCGACGGCAACGCCAAGCTGCTGCATCAACGCCGTGTTTCCGAGCGCGAGTTGCTTGCCGCCGACGCCCCCGCGCACGCCGATCCCGGTGCCGGATTCGAACCCTTGCGCCTTCTCCAGCGCCAGCTTGTCGGCCGGCTTGACCTCGCCGTGCACCTCGTCGATGCCGAGCCGGCGCCCGACCGACAGCGCGGTGGTGACGCCGTCGCCGGTGGCCATCACCACGCGCAGCCCGGCCGCCGTGAGCGTGCGCAGCGCCTCCTGCGTGCTGGCCTTGATCGGGTCCGACACCGCCAGCAGGCCGGCCAGTTTTCCGTCGACGGCCAGATGCATGACGCTGGCGCCCTCGGCGCGCAAGGCCTCGGCCCGCGTTTTCAGCGCGCCGACATCGACCCCGATCTGCTCCATCAGCGCGCTGTTGCCGAGCGCCAGCTGGCGCCCGTCGAGCGTGCCGCGCACGCCGATGCCGGAGGACGACTCGAACGCCTCGGGCCTGCCCAGCGCCAGTTGACGCGCGCGCGCGGCGGCGACGATGGCGTCGGCCAGCGGATGCTCGCTGCCCTGGTCGAGGCTGGCCGCCAGGCGCAGCACTTCGTCCTCGCGCCAGCCGGGCGCGGCCAGCGCGCACTCGAAGGCCGGCTTACCCTCGGTCAGGGTGCCGGTCTTGTCGACGATGAGGGTGTCGACTTCGCGCAGTTTTTCGATCGCGGCGGCGTCGCGGAACAGCACGCCCTGCGTGGCCGCCTTGCCGGTGGCGACCATGATCGACATCGGCGTGGCCAGCCCGAGCGCGCACGGGCAGGCGATGATCAGGACCGCGACCGCGTTGATCAGGCCGTAGACCCAGCTCGGCTGCGGCCCGGCCAAGCCCCAGGCGAAAAAGGTCAGCAGCGCGGCGATGGCCACGCCGGTGACGAAATAGCCGGCCACGACGTCGGCCATGCGCTGCATCGGCGCCTTCGAGCGCTGCGCGGCGGCGACCATTTGCACGATCTGCGCCAGCACCGTTTGCGCGCCGACCTTCTCGGCGCGCATCACCAGCGCGCCGCTGGCGTTCAGGGTCGCGCCGATCACCTTGTCGCCGGCGCGCTTGGCGACCGGGATCGGCTCGCCGGTCAGCATCGCTTCGTCGACCGCGCTGGCGCCCTCGACCACCTCGCCGTCGACCGGCACCTTCTCGCCGGGGCGGATGCGCAAGAGGTCGCCGACGTGGACGTGGGTCAGCGGCACATCCTCCTCGCCGCCGTCGGGCCGGATGCGGCGCGCGCTCTTGGGCGCCAGCCCGAGCAGCGAGCGGATCGCGGCCGAGGTTTGCGAGCGCGCCTTCAGTTCGAGCAGCTGGCCCAGCAGCGTGAGGGAGATGATGACGGCGGCCGCCTCGAAATAGACGCCGACCCGGCCCATCGACAGGAACGACGCCGGAAACAGCTGCGGCGCGGCGGTGGCCGCCACGCTATAGACGAAGGCGGCGCCGGTGCCGAGCGAGATCAGGGTCCACATGTTCGGGCTGCGGTGGCGCAGCGACTGCGCGCCGCGCACGAAGAACGGCCAGCCGGCCCACAGCACGATCGGCACCGACAGGATCAGCTCGACCCAGCTCTGGGTTTGCGCCTCTAGCAGGCCGAGGCGGTGGCCGGCCATCGCCAGCGCGGTGACGACCACCGTCAGCGGCAGCGTCCACCAGAAGCGGCGGCTGAAGTCCTTCAGTTCGGGATTCTCGCCCTGCTCCAGCTCGGGCATCACCGGTTCCAGCGCCATGCCGCAGATCGGGCAGTTGCCCGGATGATCCTGGCGGATTTCCGGGTGCATCGGGCAGGTGTAAATCGCGCCCGGCGCGGCGGCTTTCTCGGCGGCGTTTTCGGCCGGAGCTGCGGCGGGATGGGCGCCGTGATGGCCGGCATGATCGGCTATGGGATGCGCGGCGGCATGATCGGCTGGCGGACGCGCCGCGCCGAGATAGTTGGCCGGCGCGGCGTCGAATTTGGCCTTGCATTTGGCGCTGCAAAAACGGTACAGGTGGCCGTCATGCAGGGTCGAATTGGGCGCGTCTTCTTTGACCGTCATGCCGCACACGGGGTCGGTCAGGGCGGGACGGTCCTCGACGGGGAATGTCATCTTGTTCTCCAACGTAATCGCGCCCGACGCAACACGGCGCAAACAGGCCAAGCGGAGACGGGCTCGACTGCCGCAGGATCATCCGCGCT
>JACMLV010000046.1 GCA_014379395.1 Burkholderiaceae bacterium | reverse complement strand
TGCCGGCCTCGAGCGCGGCGGCCACGCGCAGGCAGGCCGCGCGCTCGAAGCCGCCCAGCAAATCGAGTCCTTGCAGCACCGGCCGGCCCAGCGTCAGGGTGCCGGTCTTGTCGAACACGACGTGGGTGGCGCGGTGCAGCGTTTCGAGCACGTGCGGCTTGACGATCAGCACGCCGCGCCGCAACAGGCGGTCGGTGGCGGCGGCCAGCGCGGTCGGCGTCGCCAGGGACAGCGCGCACGGGCAGGACACCACCAGGATCGCGATCGCCACCGGCCAGGCGCGCGCGGCGTCGTGCCAGTACCAGAAGCCGAAGCTGGCGGCCGCGAACAGCAGCAGCGCGGCGACGAACCAGGAGGCGATCTGGTCGGCCCAGAGCGCGATCCGCGGCTTGCCGTGGCCGGCGCGCTCGATCAGTTTCAATAAATCCGACAGCGTGCTCTCGCGCGCCGGGCGCGTCACGCGCAGCAGCACGGCGGCGCTGGCGTTGATGGCGCCGCCGGCCACCTCCTCGCCCGTCAACTTGGGCTGCGGCGCGCTCTCGCCGGTGAGGAGTGATAAATCGACCGCGGTCTGGCCCTCGATGATGACGCTGTCGGCGGCGACCGCCTCGCCGACCTTGACCAGGATGACGTCGCCGGCCACCAGCGTGGCGGCGGGCACCAGGCTGGTCTGGCGGCTGGCCGGCCAGGCGTCGAGCCGCGCGGCCGAGGCCGGCAGCGCGTGCTGCAGCCGCTCCAGCGCGGTGGCGGCCTTGCGGCGCGCCACCAGTTCCAGGTAGCGGCTGCACAGCAGCAGGAAGATGAACATCGTCACCGAGTCGAAATACGCCTCGCCGACGCCGCGCCAGGTCGCCACCACGCTGGCGGCGAAGGCGGCCACGATGCCGAGCACCACCGGCACGTCCATGCCGAGCGCGCGCGCGCGCAGGCTGTTGATGGCGCCCTTGTAGAACGGCAGCGCCGAGTAGCAGATGGCCGGCAGCGTCAGCAGCAGGCTGGCCCAGCGCATCAGGCCGGCCATGTCGGCCTCGAGCGTGCCGTCGTTTTGCGACATGTAGGCCGGCGCCACGTACATCATCACCTGCATCATCGACAGGCCGGCCACGAACAGCTGGCGCCCGAGCGTCTTGCTGGCGCGCCGCAGTTGCTCGCCGTGGCGCACCGCGTCGTACGGATAGGCGGCGTAGCCGACCTGGCGCACCGCCTGCAAGATGTCGCCCGGCTGGCATTGGTCCTTGCTCCAGCGCACGTACAGGCGCTCGGTGGCGACGTTCAGGCTGGCCGACTGGACGCCCGGCAGGCGGCTCAGCTGGCGCTCGATCAGCCAGACGCAGGCCGCGCAGCGGATGCCGTCGACCGACATGGTGGCCTCGCAGCAGGCGTCGTCGAGTTGGAATTGCTCGTCGGCGTTGTCGTACAGCGCCAGCGCGCCCGGGATCAGGTCCGGCGCGGCGGCGGCGAATTCGGAACGGGTCTGGTAATACGCGCTCTGGCCGATGTCGACGATGGTCTGCGCCACCGCCTCGCAGCCGGGGCAGCACATCGCGCGCGGCAGGTTTTCAATCGTGACCGACCAGCTGCTGCCCTCGGGCACCGGCAAGCCGCAATGGAAGCATTCGCAGGCGGACGCGGCTTGCACCGCGGCCTCGGCGGCCGGCGCCGCCGCCACGGGCGCGTTCATGGATGTCCCGTCAGGCACAGCGCGTCGAGCGGGCCGAGCGAGACGCCGCCGATGGCGCGCGCCAGGCCGAGCAGGCCGAAGGCCAGCACCAGCAGGCCGCAGCCGATGCGGACAAAACGCTTTTGCATCGCCTGGCGCAGTCGCGCGCCGACCATGCCCAGGCCGATCAGGGTCGGCAGCGTGCCCAGGCCGAAGGCCAGCATGATGGCCGCGCCGCTGCCGGCCGAGCCGCTCAGCATGGCCGTCAGCAGCACGCTGTAGACCATGCCGCACGGCACCCAGCCCCACAGGCCGCCCAGCGCCAGCGCTTTGAGCGCGCTATCCATCGGCAACAGGGGTTTGACCAGCGGCTGCACGCGGCGCCAGACGACTTGGCCGGCCGCCTCCAGCTTGGCCAGGCCGCGCCAGGCGTCCATCAGGTACAGGCCGAGCGCGACGAGCATCAGGTTGGCCAGCCAGTAGCCGGCCAGTTGCAGCGTGGCGATCTTGACCAGGCTGGCGGCGCCGCCGGCCAGGCCGCCGGCAAGCGCGCCGGCCGCCATGTAGCTGGCGATGTGGCCGCTGTTGTAGGCCAGCACGCGCGACAGT
>JACMLV010000007.1 GCA_014379395.1 Burkholderiaceae bacterium | reverse complement strand
GGCGCGATGCGCTGGCGGCGCGCAGTGCCGGTGAAGCCGCCGACGGCGCCTGGTTGACCGTCAAGGGCGCCGAGTTCCGCTATGACGGCGCGGCGGCCAGGGATGGCTGGTATCTCGATTTCCCCGGCGCGGAGTCAAGCCTGGGCGGTGCCGTGCTGGCCGGCGACAAGGTGTTTTTCAATACCGCGCCGGCGGCCGGCGGTTCCTGCGCGGCGCAGGGGGCGCGCACTTATGCGCTCGACGCCCTGAGCGGCTTGGCGGCGGACGGCGACGGTGTCGCGCAGAGCGGCAAGGCGACCGCATATTTTTCGGCCGAAGGCATGCGCGGCGCGCCGTTGATCTTGACCGCCGGGGCGCGGATCGGCCTTCGCGACGCGACCCGCCGCGCCGTCGCCACGACCAGCTACCGGGTGCTCAATGTCACCGCCGATGGCGTGCGGGCCGTGCCGGGAGCGGGCGCTGCGATCACTGTGTCGGAGCCGGTCGGCCGCATGAGCTGGCGCGAAGTGTTGAACTGGCGCGAGTTGCATGACGCGGCCGTCAAGCCGGCGAAATAAGGGCGGCAAAGTCAAACCGAAGTGATTGCCAAGGGGACGACATGAAGCAGCGCGCAACCGGTTTCACCCTCATCGAACTGATGATCGCGACATTGATGATCTGTATTTTGCTGGCGCTGGCGTCGCCGTCCTTGCAGCGCTATCTGATCCAGGCCAAGCGGGCGCAGGTGCAGGCGACTTTGCTGCGCCTGATGCAGCAGCAGGAGATCTACTACTCGCAAAACAACCGCTATCTGGCGTTTTCGTCTGCGTCGAGCGATCCGGACGAGAAGCGCTTCCAGTGGTGGTCGGGCGAGCGGGCGGCCGACAGCGCCTACGAGATCGCGGGCGCGGCCTGTCCCGGCGAAACCATCGCGCAATGCGTGCGGCTGACGGCGACGCCGGGCACCGACAAGGTCGACCGCAATTTCCGCGACGCCGAGTGCGCCACGCTTTGGTTGAGCAGCAACGGACGCAAAGCCGCGTCCGGCTCGGCCGAGCGCTGCTGGCGATGAGGCGCGCTTGCCCTGCGCGCTCGCGGCGCGGCTTTACGCTGACCGAAATGATGGCGGTGCTGACGGTGGTCGGCTTGCTGCTGCTGGTGGGCGTGCCGAATCTGCGCGAGATGATCCTGCGCCATCAACTGCGCGTGACCGCCAACGCGATGCTGGCGGCGATCAATCTGACGCGCGCCCAGGCGGTGGCGCGCGGCCAGCGCGTCATCATGACGCCGGCCGATCCGCGGCAGGCGGAATGGGCCAGCGGCTGGCTGGTGTTCGTCGACCGCAACGCCAGCCTGAGCTTCGACGCCGGCGACGAGTTGATTTTCGAGCGCGGCCCGGTCGAGCGCGGCATGCGCGTCAGCTCGGTCTTCGCCTCGCCGCTGGCGCCGTTCTATATCGCCTACAATAGTGCCGGCCGCAGTTGCGGCGCCGGCAACAGCATGGCCGCGCGGCCGGGCGGCGTGTCGCTGGTTTTGGGGCGCAGCACGCGGCATATTAAAATCAATATGTTGGGCCGGGCCCGCATCTGCGATCCGCAAACGCAGGCGCATGACTGCGAAGGCGCGGCCAACGATTGATTCAGTATTCAGCATTCAGTAAATGGCGGGCGCGGCTGGCCGCGTCCGATACAACGTAAAGAACTCCGTGGAAATAGCAAACGATACAGATGGCATGCGGCTCGCGCTCGACTGGGCCGTCAAGGGACTCTACAGCACCTCGCCCAACCCGCGCATCGGCTGCGTGATCGTCAAGGATGGCCGGGTGATCGGCGCCGGCGTGACGCAGCCGGCCGGCCAGGCCCACGCCGAGGTGCAAGCCCTGGCCGACGCCGCCGC
>JACMLV010000420.1 GCA_014379395.1 Burkholderiaceae bacterium | reverse complement strand
GGGCGCCGGCGCGCTCGACGGCGCCGGCGCCGCCTCGGCGTGCATGCTCAGGGCCGACTGGACCAGCAGGCGCAACTGGTCGAGCGCGACCGGCTTGGAGACGTAGTCGAAGGCGCCGGCCTTGAGCGCGACGACGGCGTTGTCGGCGCTGCCGAAGGCGGTCACCACCGCGATCGGGGTGTTCTTGAAGGCGGCGCTGACCTCGCGCACCAGCTCCAGGCCGAGGCCGTCGGGCAGGCGCATGTCGGTCAGCACCAGCGCGTACTCGGCGCGCGCCAGCCAGGCCCGCGCCTGGGCCAGGTCGGCCGCGCTGTCGACCTCCAGCCCCATCTTGAGCAGGGTGATCTCCAGCAGTTCGCGCAGGTCCGGTTCGTCGTCGACGACGAGGATGCGGGGTGAGCTCATGGTCGGCCTTTGCTGGTCGGGGTGGGCCGCCTCAGGCGGCGGCGAAGGTGATCACGAAGCGCCCGCGCGCCGGCGCGCCGGCCGCGTCGTCGCTCTCGCGCCGGTATTCATAGTCGAGCGCGGCGCCGTTGTTCAGGCACAGCTCGCGCGCCAGGTACAGTCCCAGCCCGGTGCCCTGGCTGGAGGTGGTGTAGAACGGCTCGAACAGGTGGGCGCGCACCTCGGCCGTCATGCCGGGGCCGTCGTCGCCGATCTGCAGCTCGACCCGTCCGCCCGGCGCCACGCCGGCGCGCAGCCGGATGCTGCACGGCTTGCGGCTGGCGTAGCGCACCGCGTTGTGCAACAAATTGAGCACCACTTCGCGCAGGTGCAGCGGGTCGAAGCGCACCGTCGGCGCGCCCTCGCCGAGGCAGATGACGTCGGCGTCCACCCCGTGCGACTGCTCGACTTCGGCCTTCAGCCCGGCCAGCAGCGGCGCCAACGCCAGCGCCTCGTCCTGCTGCTGCACCTTGCGCGACAATTGCAAGATGTCCTCGATCATGCGGTTCACCCGGTCGACGTTGTCGGCGACGATGCGCAGCAGGCGCATTTGCAGCGGATGGGTCAGCTCCTCGCCGAGCAGCGCGGCGGCGTGGCCGATGGCCGACAGCGGGTTGCGCACCTCGTGCGCGATGCTGGCCGTCAGGCGCCCCATCGAGGCCAGCTTGAGTTGCTGGGCCTGGTTTTCGATCTCGCTCACGTCCTGCAGGAAGATCACGCTGCGGGCGGCGGCCAGGCCGGCCGTGTCGACGCTGGCGAAGCGCAGCTTGAGGTGGGCGGTGTGCTCGCGCCGGCCGCCCCAGGCCGGCCCGGCCTCGTCGTAGGGCTTGATGCTGACGACGGCGCTGGCGCTGGATCGGCTCGGCTGCTCCAGCCACTCGCCGTAGGCGGCGCGCACCGGCGCCAGCGCGGCCGCGTCGCCGAGCCTGAACTCGCTCTCCGGATGCGCCAGGCCGAGCATCTGGCGCGCGGCCGGATTGCAGGTGAAGACCTGGCCGTCGTGGCCGAGCACCAGGATGCCGTCGCCCATGTCGGCCATCACCAGCCGGTTGATGGCCTGCTGCACCGCCAGCGCGTTGCCGCGCTGCAGCGCCAGCGCCTCCTGGCCGATCAGGCCGGCCGCCAGCCGGCTCAGCACCAGCACCACGGCGAAGAAGGCGGCGCCGTACAGGCCGGCCTGGGCCGGCGCGCTGGCGCCGTCCATGACGAAGATCTGGTAGGTGCTCTCGGCCAGCATGAACAGCGACACCAGCGCGGCGCAAAACAGCGCCGGCACCAGCGGCGCCAGGATGGCCGCGCCGGCCAGCGGGAACATGTACAGGATCGCCAGTCCGCTGTAGACGCCGCCGACGTCGAGGTAGAGCAGCGAGATGAAGCCGATGTCGAGCGCCAGCTGGGCCAGCAGCTGGAGCCGGAAGCGGTGCCGCCAGTTCGCCGTCAGCAGCGCGAAACCGATCGCCAGCAGCAGATAGGCCAGGCAGACTTCGATGTAGGCCAGGCGCCCGCCGGGGCCGCGCTCGAACACCAGGTAGAGCAGCAGCACCGCGGCGATCGCGATGCGGGTCGCGTTGAGCGTTTGCAGCGAGCGCCAGAAGGTCGAGCTCGATTGCGCCGTGAGCGCGTGCGGTCGCCCTTTCACGCTGTCAATGCAAGCCGGCGTGGGCCGCGCCGCAATAGTCGCGGCCGTCGACGGCGACCGTTTCGGAGGCCGGGTAGTAGATCTGGCAATGGGCGCAGCAGAGCATGGTCTCGACCTCGCCGGCGGCCGCCTTGGCCGTGGCGGCCGGGCCGCGCGGCGCCGGTTGG
>JACMLV010000419.1 GCA_014379395.1 Burkholderiaceae bacterium | reverse complement strand
GGCATGGGCGTGGCCGCCTCGGGCGGCGAGGGCAACGCCAACATCGCCGCGCGCGGCCTGCCGGTGGGCGGCGGCGCCAAGCTGGTGCAATTGCAGGAGGACGGCTTGCCGGTGCTCGAATTCGGCGACATCGATTTCGGCACCGCCGACACCTTCCTGCGCGCCGACTACAACGTCGAGCGGCTCGAAGTGATCCGCGGCGGCTCGGCGGCGACCTTCGCCAGCAACGCGCCGAGCGCGGTGGCCAATTTCATCAGCAAGACCGGCGAGGAGGCCGGCGGCAACCTCGGCCTGACGCGCGGCCTCGGTTTCGAGCGCACCCGGCTCGACGCCGATTACGGCGCGCCGCTGGGCGCCGGCTGGCGCTTCCACGTCGGCGGCTTCTACCGCAACGGCGAGGGTCCGCGCAGCGTCGGCTACAGCGCCGAGCGCGGCGGCCAGGTCAAGGGCAACCTGACGCGCGAGTTCGACAACGGCTTCGTGCGCCTCAATTTCAAGCTGCTCAACGACCGCGCCCCGGTCTACCTGCCCGAGCCGCTGTCGATCACCGGCAGCAACGCCGATCCGCGCGTGGCCTCGCTGCCCGGCTTCGACATCCGCAGCGGCGCCATGCAGTCGCCCTATTTCCGCCGCGACCTGGGGCTCGACAAGGACGGCAAGCCGGTGACCACCGACGTGGCCGACGGTTATTACTCGAAGAGCCGCGCGCTCGGCGGCGAGGCCGCCCTCAAGCTGGCCGACGGCTGGCGGGCGGACTACAAGTTCCGCGTCGCCAGCACCTCGGGCCGCTTCGTCGGCCCCTACCCCGTCGAGCTCGACAAGGCGTCGGCGCTGGCCGCCGCGATCGGCGGCGCCGGCGCCACGCTGCGCTACGCCAGCGGGCCGCTGGCCGGGCAAGGCGTGGGCGACCCGGCCGCGCTGGCCGGCAACGGCCTGGCCGTGCGCACCCACCTGTTCAACACCACCCTCAACGACCTGGGCAACGCCACCCAGGACCTGAACCTGACCAAGACCTTCGACAGCGCCGACTGGGGCCGCACCGGCGTCACCGTCGGCTACTACAAGTCGCGCCAGGACATCGTCGAGGACTGGCACTGGAACACCTATCTGCAGGAGGTGCGCGGCAGCGGCTCGGCGCTGCTCGACGTGCTCGACGCGAGCGGCAAGCCGGTCACGCAAAACGGCCTGGTGGCCTACGGCGAGCCGGCCTGGGGCAACTGCTGCGTGCGCTTTTACGACCTGCGCTACGACACCGACGCGCCGCATCTGGCGACCAGCTGGCAGAGGGGGCCGGTCAACCTCGACGCCAGCCTGCGCTACGACATCGCGCGCGCCTCGGGCCGCTACGCCGGATCGAACGGCACGTCGGTGCGCGACGTCGACGGCGACGGCGCGATCCAGGCGCCGGAACAGACCGTGCCGGTGGTCAACGGCGCCTGGATGCCGGTCGACTACACCCACCGCTATCTGTCCTACTCGCTCGGCGGCAACTACCTGCTCACGCGCGACCTGTCGCTGTTCGCCCGCCAGAGCCGGGGCGGCCGCGCCAACGCCGAACGGGTGCTGTTCGGCGGCGGCATCCGGGCCGACGGCGGCATCGCCAAGCAGGTCGCGGTCAACATGGTCGACCAGACCGAGGGCGGGGTCAAATGGCGCGCCAGCGGCTTCAGCCTGTTCGCCACCGTGTTCCACGCCACCACCCAGGAAACCAACCAGGACATCACCTCGGCGACGGTGGGCCACTTCACCAACCGCGACTACGACGCCAAGGGCCTGGAACTGGAGGCGAGCTACCGCATCGGCGCGTTCAGCCTGCGCGGCGGCGTCACCTACACCGACGCCAAGATCGTGCGCGACGACATCACGCCGGGCGACGTCGGGCGCCGGATCAGTCCGCGCCTGATGTACCAGTTCACGCCGGCCTACCGGGGCGAGCGCTTCGCGGGCGGCCTCAACATCATCGGCAACAGCGCCGCGCCGACCGGGGTCATGGTCGCGCCCGGCTTCACGCAGGTCAACGCCTTCCTGTCCTGGCAGCTGGGCGCGGGCAACTCGCTGGCGCTGAGCGCCAACAACCTGTTCAACGTGATCGGCATCACCGAGATCTCGAACAGTTCCGCCGGCGTCTCGGCCAGCGGCTTGAGCAACGCGCGCTCGATCAACGGGCGCACGCTGCAGGCCACCCTGAACCACGCGTTCTAGGAGTCTGTCGGACTTAGGCTCGTCGGCTGCAAAAATACCTGGGCGGTCCATATTTCGCCGTTTTCTCGGCCAATAGCTCGCTATTGGCACTGCGAAACCGTCAAAATCTGGCCTCGCCCAGCTATTTTTTCGCTTC
>JACMLV010000418.1 GCA_014379395.1 Burkholderiaceae bacterium | reverse complement strand
CGACTTATAAAAATAGCGGATTTTTCGCCGAGACAAGGAAAAAACCGCAGCAATACCGAGGTATTGCGAGGATTTTTGACGCAGTATCGGCGGAAAAGACGCATTTTTATGTCGCAAGAAGAGCGCAACACTACACTAGCAGCCTGTCGGACTTAAGGAGTGGAAGCGAAAAAATAGCTGGGCGAGGCCAGATTTTGACGGTTTCGCAGTGCCAATAGCGAGCTATTGGCCGAGAAAACGGCGAAATATGGACCGTCCAGGTATTTTTGCAGCCGACGAGCCTAAGTCCGACAGGCTGCTAGTCGCGCTGGTCGGGGTCGGTGTCCTCGTCCGGCTTCGGGATCACCTTGACCAGCACGATGCGCGGCCCGTTCATCTTCTTGACGACGATGTCGAAGGCGGCGAACTCGATGCGCTGGCCCTGCTTGGGGATGTCGCCCAGGCGCACCATGATCAGGCCGCCGACCGATTCCACATCCTCCAGCCCCAGCTCCTCGTTCTCGATGTCGATGCCGAGGATGCGCTCGAGCGAGAAGATCGGCAGGCTGGCCTTGCCGACCAGGGTGCCGTCGGGCTGGCGCAGCCAGTCGTTTTCATTGAGGCGGAACTCGTCGCGGATCTCGCCCACCATCGCCCCCAGCAGATTGTCGAGCGTGATGAAGCCGAGCGGGCGCTTGCCCTTTTCGCCGATCAGGGCGAAGTGCGGCGCGCCCTCGCGGAAGCGGCGGAACAATTCCAGCGCCGGGGTGCGCGCCGAGATGGTCTCGACCGGGCGCAGGAACGGCGTCATCGAGGCGATCGGCTTGCCGGCCTGCTGCGCGAAAAACAAATCCTTCAGGTGCACCACGCCGAGCACGTCGTCGCCGTCGAAATACGGATAGCGCGAGAAGCGGTTGCGCAGCACCGTCTGCATGTTCTCCTCCAGCGAGCGCGAGGCGTGCAGCGCGATCACCTCGTTGATCGGGCGCATCAGGTCGGACACGGCCAGCTGCTCGAAGTCGAGCGACTGGGCCAGGATGTTGCGCTCGTCGGTGGTGAACTTCTGGCCCGGCTGGCTGGTGCGCAGGATCAGCTTCAGTTCGTCGGTCGAGTAGTGCGAGGCGTGCTCGCCGGCGCCGGACAGCCCGGCCGCGCGCAGCACCGCGTTGGCGCTGGCGTTGAGCAGCCAGATGGCCGGGTACATGGCCCAATAGAACGCGTACAGCGGCGGCGCGCTCCACAGGCCGATCGCCTCCGGGTTGCGGATCGCCAGCGACTTGGGCGCCAGTTCGCCGACCACGATGTGCAGGAACGAAATGACGATGAAGGCGAAGACGAACGAGACGCCGTGGATCAGCTTGGCGTTGGTCACGCCGGCCAGCGCGAACAGCGGTTCGAGCAGGCTGGCGAAGGCCGGTTCGCCGATCCAGCCCAGGCCGAGCGAGGCCAGCGTGATGCCGAGCTGGCAGGCCGACAGATAGGCGTCGAGCTGGTCGTGCACCTTGGCCAGGATGCGCCCGCGCAGGCCGGCGGTCTTGGCGATGGCGCGCACGCGGGTTTTACGCAGGGTGACGATGCCGAATTCGGCCGCCACGAAGAAACCGTTGAGGGCGACCAGCAGCAGGGCGAGCAGGACTAGCAGGAGGTTGTGCATAAATGTCGGACGGCCGTTAAAACAAGCATCATAAACGACGCCGGGCCGGCGCCGGCGCCGATTTCCCTGGCCGGCCCGGCGCAGTCTCTTGTATGCGGACTGGCCCTACTCGTGGCTGGCGATCGCGAACGGCTCCTTGTGCACCGCCGCCAGGATCGCCTCGACGGCCGGATGCTTGATTTTGCGCTCGGCGGAGATGGCGTAGAACTGCTCGCGCAGCTCGGGCGCGTCGCCGACCAGTTCGGCGCCGAATTGCTCGCGGATGTCGGACGCGAGCGCGGCCGGCGCGAAGAACATGCCCAGCCCGTTGCGCCCGAAGGTGTTGAGCATCGCGTTGTCCTCGAATTCGCCGACCACGTCGGCCAGCACGCCGCGCTTGACCAGCCATTCGTCGATGCGGGCGCGCAGCGCGTTGTTGCGGGTCGGCAGCAGCAGCGGCGCACCGTTCAGGCTGGCCGGGAAATCGTCCCGATAGCGCTCGGTCAGCGCCGGCGCGCCGAACAGCTGCATCGCGCTCTCGCCCAGCAAGTGGCTGAACACGCGCAGGCTGGTGCCGGCGCGCACCTCGCGGTCGGTCAGCACCACGTCGAGCTTGTGCAGCGCCAGGTCGGCCAGCAGCGCCTCGAATTCATCCTCGTAGCAAACCAGCTTGACCTGTTGTTGCGGCATCGCCTGCGTGGCCGCCAGCAGGCGGTAGGCGATCAGCTTGGGCAGGGAATCGGAAATGCCGACCGTCAGGCGCATCTTGCCGGTGTCGTTCTCGTTCAGCGCCTCCTGCATCTGTTCGCCCAGCAGGAAGATCTGGTCGGCGTAGCCGAGCGCCAGCCGGCCGGCCTCGGTCGGCACCAGGCGCCGGCCCTGCGGCTGCAGCAGCGACTTGCCGACCGCCTGGTCGAGCAGGGCCAGCTGGGCGCTGATGGTTTGCACCGCCAGTCCGAGCCGTTCGGCGGCGCGCGTGACGCCGCCCTCCTTGGCCACCACCCAGAAGAAATACAGGTGCCGCAAATTGAGTCCGGTTGTTTTCATCTTCTGTTTTTCCGATGTAATACTTCCATTATCTTCTATTTTTAAATGAGGCGCGCTTGGCTACACTCAGCCCCATTGTTTAATTTTCAAAGGAGAAGTCGATGAAACACTTCAGAGTTTCATTTCTGGTGACCCTGCTCTGCCTGATCGGCGCGGGCTGGTGGGGTTATTCCCACAGCGGCGTCGCGGGCGCGCTGTCGGCCGTCGGCATCGCCGTCATCCTGGGCGTGATGGAGGTGTCGCTGTCGTTCGACAACGCGGTCGTCAACGCCTCGGTGCTGAAGACCTGGGACAAGTTCTGGCAGTCGCTGTTTCTCGGCGTCGGCATCTTGATCGCCGTGTTCGGCATGCGCCTGTTGTTCCCGCTGGTGATCGTGGCCCAGGCGGCCGATTTGGGCATGGTCGAAGTGTGGAACCTGGCGCTCAACGACCCGAACGCCTACTCGATGCACCTGACCAACCACCACGCGGAAGTGGCGGCCTTCGGCGGCATCTTCCTGCTGCTGGTGTTCCTCAACTTCCTGCTCGACGACGAGAAGGAACTGCACTGGCTCGGCCACTGGGAAGAAAAGCTCGGCGCGCTGGGCAAGATCTCGTCGGTCTCGGTGATGCTCGCGCTGGCCGCCCTGATGGGTAGCCTGACCATGATCGAGGAAGGCCGCAAGCTGGTGGTCTTGACGGCCGGCCTGTGGGGCGTGCTGACCTATGTCGGCGTGGACGTGATCAGCAGCCTGTTGGAAAAAGAGGAAGAGGGCGGCGCCAGCGTCGGCGACCTGGTCAAGCGCGGCGGCATCGGCGGCTTCCTGTACCTGGAGGTGCTGGACGCGTCGTTCTCCTTCGACGGCGTGATCGGCGCCTTCGCCATCACCAAGGACGTCGTGATCATCATGCTCGGCCTGGCCATTGGCGCGATGTTCGTGCGTTCGCTCACGGTGTTCCTGGTGCGCAAGGGTACGCTGGACGAGTTTGTCTTTTTGGAACACGGCGCCCACTACGCGATCGGCATCCTGGCCGTGATCATGCTGGCGAGCATGAAGTTCCACATCCCGGAACTGTTCACCGGCCTGATCGGCGTGGCCTTCATCCTCGCCTCGCTGTGGTCGTCGGTGCGCCACAAGCGCAAGCAGGGCACGCTGGAGGTGGGCGGCCTGAAGCAAGAGGCGGCCTGAAGCAATAGACGGCTGAAGCAAAGAGTTCCGCATCAAGCGGGCGGCAGGCGGGGAACGCCGGCTTGCCGCCGCAAGGAAAGTCCGGCGTTCATTTTTTGAAATATTCGTCAACACACTAGGAGAAGCATCATGGCAATCAGTCTGCAAAAAGGTGGCAACGTCAATCTGAGCAAGGAAGCTCCGGGGCTGTCGAACATGATTATCGGCCTGGGCTGGGACGCCCGCGCCACCGACGGCGCCGCCTTCGACATCGACGGCTCGGCGTTCCTGCTCAAGGTCGACGGCAAGGTGCGCGCCGACCTCGACATGATTTTTTATAACAACCTGAAGTCGAGCGACGGCTCGGTGACCCATTCGGGCGACAACCGCACCGGCGCCGGCGACGGCGACGACGAAACCGTCACGGTCGAGCTGTCGAAGGTGCCGGCCGACGTCGACAAGATCGCCGTCTGCGTCACCATCCACGACGCCGAGGCGCGCCGGCAAAATTTCGGCATGGTGCAAAAGGCCTACATCCGCTGCGTCAACGCCAACGGCAATGCCGAACTCGCCCGCTTCGACCTGTCCGAGGACGGTTCGACCGAAACGGCGATGGTGTTCGGCGAGCTGTATCGCAACGGCGCAGACTGGAAATTCAAGGCCATCGGCCAGGGCTACAAGGGCGGCCTGGGGCCGCTGGCCGCCTCGTTCGGCGTCGGCGTGTAAGGCCGGCGAAATCAGGCGAAATTCACACTCAACCAAGGAGTTGCTATGTCAGTTAATTTGAGCAAGGGCCAGAAGATTTCTCTGGACAAGGAAGCCGGCGGCGCGCTGTCGAAGATCACGATGGGCCTGGGCTGGGACGCGGTCAAGAGCAAGGGCTTTTTCGGCTTCGGCGCCAAGACCGAGACGATCGACCTGGACGCCTCCTGCGTGCTGTTCGACGAGGCCAACCGGCCGGTCGACACGGTCTGGTTCCGCCAGCTGAAAAGCCGCGACGGCAGCGTCGTGCACACGGGCGACAACCGCACCGGCGCCGGCGACGGCGACGACGAGCAGATCAACGTCGAGTTGAACGCGGTGCCGGCCGGCGTCAAGAGCCTGGTGTTCACGGTCAACAGCTTCACCGGCCAGAACTTCTCGCAGGTGGAAAACGCCTACTGCCGCATCGTCAACGCGGCCAACGGCCAGGAAGTGGCGCGGTTTAACTTGTCGGTGCAGGGCGCGCACACGGCGCAAATCATGGCCAAGCTGTACCGCCATGGCGGCGAGTGGAAGATGCACGCGATCGGCGAGAACGGCAGCGGCCGCACCTTCGACGACCTGATCCCTGTGATTACGCCGCACCTGTAAGACGGACGCCGCGCTCCGGCGACGCGCCGGGCGCGGCCACCCGCCGCACCACCGGATTGTCCGGATCGCGGCACCATTCGCACCAACCGCCGTCGTAGACGCTGATGTGCTGCCAATCCATCAGCCAGGCGTAGAAAAACGCCAGCGACGCGCGCCAGCCGGTGCCGCAATAAAACGCGGTGCGCCGGCTCGATTCAACCCCCGCCTGGTCCCAGATGCCGCGGATCGCGGCGGCCGAACGCATCGTGCCGTTCGGATGGTGAAATTCACTCATGCTGTTGACGTCGTCGTCCCGCCCGCTGCGGCCCCAGCGCGCGCCGGCGATCTCGCCCTTGGCGGCGATGTAGTCGTAGCCCGAGGTTCGGCCGATGAATTCGTTCCAGGTGCGGATGCTGACCAGGGCGCCGTCCGGGCGCGCCAGCAATTCGCGCGCCTGGCGCGTGTCGATCAGGTATTCCGGGCGGGCCGGAAAGGCGCAGCCGAACTCATCTACAGGACAACACCGCCGCGGCGCTCCCGCCGCCGAGGCGAGGCCGGCGGACTGCCACGCCGCGAAGCCGCCGTCGAGCAGGCGCACGTCCGCCACACCGGCGTACAGCATCAGATGCGCGGCGCGCGCCGCCGCCAGCGTGTTGCGTCCATACAGCACGACGGTGGTGTCGTGCCGGATGCCGTGGCCCAGCAGCAATTCCAGCAGGGCGTGATCGGCCACCTTGTTCCACAGCGGGGCCTGCTCGAGCTCTTTGGTGTCGAGGTAGCCCGCGCCCGGAATATGGCCGAGCGAAAACGCCTGTTCGGCGCCGAATCCGACCTCGAACAGGCGCCACTGGCCCGGCGGCGCGGCGCTGACCGGCTCGCCGGCGATGAGCGCGGCCAGCCATGCGGCGGACGGCAACTGGCGCCAGCGCGCCAGGTCGCGCCGCAGTGAGCGGGCGACGGGTTGGTCGGGGGAGTCGGATCTCATCGGGCGATATTTTAAAGCATGGGCGCGCCGCTTCAGCGTTCCGGGCCGGTAAAACAAAGCCGATGGCGCGCCCGATACTGCGTAGAATGGCCGCTTTGAGTCAACAAGGATTTACACAGTGAAAAAGACAGCTCTGGCAAAAAGCGACGCCAAGAAACTGATGGGCAAGATGTCCGGCCCCGGCGCGGCCACGATTGGCGCCGCCGGCGCGGCGGCGGTGGTGGTGGATCGGCGCGAGCAGCGCAAACTCGACCAGGCGCTCGGCCTGGTGCCGTTCGCCGTCAAGCTGAACGCCGATCTGGTGCAGCAGCTGCAAGCGCTGGCGAAGGCGCGCGAGCTCGACTTGAACGCGCTGGTCGCCGAAGTCCTGCAGAAAGGGCTGGCCGGCTAACAGCCGCGGGCCGGCAGGAATGAAAAAACCCCAAAGTTGGCATCCAACTTTGGGGTTTTGTTTTGATGCGGGCGCTTTGTCGTTGCCGAAGCGCCCGGCCGGCCGCCTTACACGTAGGCGGCCAGCGCGCCCTTCATTTTCTTCAGCGCGGCCGATTCGATCTGGCGGATGCGCTCGGCCGACACGCCGAACTCGTCGGCCAGCGTGTGCAGGGTCGCGCCCGAGCCGTCGTCGTTGGCCAGCCAGCGCGCTTCGACGATGCGGCGCGAGCGCGGATCGAGCTTGCCGAGCGCCGTTTCCAGCCCTTCGGACTGCAGCCGCGTCACTTGCTGCGCTTCGAGCACGCGGGTCGGCTCGCTTTGCTCGGACGACAGGTAGGCGATCGGCGCGAACTTGTCGTCCTCGTCGTCGGTCGGCGCCTCGAGCGCGATGTCGCGCCCGCTGAGCCGGGTTTCCATCTCGATCACTTCCTCGCGCTTGACGTCGAGCAGCTTGGCCAGCGCGTCGATCTGGGTCGGCGTCATCGCGTCCAGGCCCTGCTTGTGGCTGCGCAGGTTGAAAAACAGCTTGCGCTGGGCCTTGGTGGTGGCCACCTTGACCAGGCGCCAGTTCTTCAGGATGTACTCGTGCATCTCGGCCTTGATCCAGTGCATCGCGTACGACACCAGGCGCACGCCCTGGTCGGGATCGAAGCGCTTGACGGCCTTCATCAGGCCGATGTTGCCTTCCTGGATCAGGTCGGCGTGCGGCAGGCCGTAGCCGAGATAGCCGCGCGCGATCGAGACCACCAGGCGCAGGTGCGACAGCACCAGCTCCTGCGCGGCGGCCAGGTCGTTGTTGTCGCGCAGCCGGGTGCCGAGCGAGATTTCCTCCTCGTGCGACAGCAGGGGCAAGCGATTCACAGCCGAAATATAGGCGTCCAGGTTGCCCAGGTTGCCGGTGAAGCCGAGGCCCAGCGCGCTGTTGCTGGCCGGAACCAAGGCGGACGGTGCGGACATCATAGTCATTGTTTATTCCTCGCTAATGATTGCTTTAAGCCAATATGCCATGCGGCGCTTGGCCGGACCCCAGTTGTTACGGCTTGTTACCGATCCGCCCGATGCCATTTTCGACATCATATTAGCACTCTCGTGTGTGGAGTGCCAGTCAACGTTTTCAATCGGCTCGATAGGGGAAATGCTATGGATGCTATTGTAAATCAATGGTTTTGGCTAAACAGCCCCGGCCGCCGCGATCCGCTGACAACTTGCGATGCGGCAAATAAACCGGGATTCGCCCCATCGATTAGATCGACCCAGCGGGGCGAAGTTCGGAGTCGCAGTGGGCGCGGGGAAAAGTATAGATGAGCTCGCTGAAGCCGGGCTTAAGCCGCCGCCCGCGCTTCAGGAGGGGGTGGTCAATTCAGCCGCGCCAGGTGGCGCTGCACCGACAGCATCGCGCCGATCAGGCCCAGTCCGGCGCTCACGGCCAGCAGGCCGGCCATTTCCGGCGCCGCCAGCGGGGCGAGCTGGAATTCGGACTCGTAGAGGCGGGCGAATTCGGCGATGGCGGCGTTGAGCGGATGCAGCGTCAGGCTGACCGCGCCCAGCGCGACGGCGCCGGCGCACAGGCCGAGCAGGGCGCCGGTGTAATAGAAGGGGCGGTGGATGAAGGTGTCGGTGGCGCCGATCAGCTTGGACACGTCGATCTCGTCGCGCTGCGTCATCACCTGCAGGCGGATGGTGTTGAACACCACCGCGATCACCACCATGCCGAGCGTGATGGCCAAGAGCAGCAGCGCCAGGCGCGCCACCTTGAGCAGCGCCGCCAGGCGCTTGACCCAGGCCGAGTCGACCTGCACCGCGTCGACCTCGGGCAGGGCGCGCACCTCGTCGGCGATCAGGTCGATGCCGGCCGCCTCGGTCGCGTTCTCGAACGAGGCCAGCTTCATCACATAGCTGTCGGGCAGCGGATTGTCGCCCAGCGTGGTCAGCACGTCGGCCAGGCCGCTCTTGTTTTTCAAGCTGTCGAGCGCGCGCTCGCGCGGCACGAAGACGATCGTGGCGCGGTGTCCTTGCAGGGCGGCGCGCAGCCCCACCGCCAGCGCCTCGGCCTGGGCGCGCGGGATGTCCGGCTTGACGAACACGCTCAGCTCCGGGTCGACCGACAACTGCTCCGACATCGGCCGCACATTGTCGAGCAGGGTCAGGCCGGCGAACGGCAGCGCCAGCGCGATGGCGACCACGACGATGTTGAACAGGAAGCCGCCGGGCGACTTGCGCATATGGATCAGGGCCGACGCGAGCGCGAAGCCATGTTGCCGCAACCAGCTCTTCATGCCGCCGCTCCCGCCACGATCTGGCCTTGTTGTAGATGGATCACGCGCGAGGCGGCGTCGAGCATCTGCTCGTCGTGCGTCGAAATGACGCAGGTCACGCCGACCGAATGGAAGGCCTTCAGGGCGTCGAGCACCTTGTTGGCGCTGGCGCGGTCGAGGTTGGCGGTCGGTTCGTCGGCCAGGATGATCTGCGGCCGGTTGACGATGGCGCGCGCGATCGCGACGCGCTGCTGTTCGCCGCCGGACAGCTCCGAGGGCATTGCCT
>JACMLV010000045.1 GCA_014379395.1 Burkholderiaceae bacterium | reverse complement strand
AGAGCCGGCGGTGTTGGTCACGGCGGTGCGCGTGCCACTCGTGGCCAGACTGGTCGCGGTGACGGTCACGCCCGGGAGCGCACCGCGCGGGCGACGAGATCGGCCAGCTGGCCGATCTCGTCAACCACGCCGCCGGGCAGATGGGCGAGCTGGTGGCGCGCGTGGCGCTCGACCGGCGCAGCCTGCAGCAGGCCGAATCGATGTTCCGCGGCCTGGCCGAGAACGCCGTGGTCGGGGTCTACATCGCGCAGGGCGGCGCGTTCCGCTTCGTCAATCCGAAGATGGCCGCCATGTTCGGCTACGACGGCGCCGAGATGGGCGCGCTCGACGTGTTCGACATCGTCGCCGACGAGGACCGCGAGCTGGTGGCCGAAAACGTCGCGCGCCGCCTGGCCGGCGCCGCGCAGGAGGTCCATTACGAGCGGCGCGCCCGGCGCAAGGACGGCAGCCTGTTCGAGGTCGAGGTGTTCGGCTCGAAGATGGAGATCGACGGCGAGCTCGCCACCATCGGCGTGATGCTCGACGTCACCGAGCGCAAGCGCGTCGACCGCGCCCTGCGCGCGCTGATCGCCTGCAACCGCGCGCTCGGCCGCGCCACCGACGAGCAGGCCCTGCTGGCCGAGGTGTGCCGCATCATGCAGGAGATCAGCGGCTACCCGTTCGTCTGGATCGGCTACGCCGAGGAGGACGCCGGGCGCACGGTGCGGCCGGTGGCCTGGGCCGAGCCGGAGGCGGAGGCGGGCGCCATCCTGCCGATGATCGGCCAGATCAGCTGGGACGAGTCGGCCCGCGGCCGGGGCGTGACCGGGCGCGCGATCCGCCACGGCCGCACCGCCATCGCGCAGGACATCCAGTCCAACCAGCGCTACGCGCCGTGGCGCGGCTTCATGACGCGCCACGGCATCTTGTCGGCCATGGCGCTGCCCTTGAAGGTGGGCAACAAGGTGCTCGGCGCCCTGAGCGTGTATTCGCCGCTGGCGACGACCCTGGCCGCCGACGAGATCCGCATCGCCGAGGAGCTGGCCGACAACCTGGCCTACGGCATCGCCGCGCTGCGCGCCGACGCCGCCCGCGCGCGCTACGCGCAGCAGCTCGAGTACCACGCCACGCACGACCTGCTGACCGGCCTGGCCAACCGGGCGCTGCTCAGCGACCGCCTCAAGCAGGCCATCGCCGCCGCGCGCCGCGCCAACCAGATGGTCGGCGTGCTGCTGCTCGACCTGGACGATTTCAAGGTCGTCAACGACAGCTTCGGCCACTCGGCCGGCGACGCCCTGCTGTGCGCGGCCACCGACACCGTGGCCCGCCTCGGCGGCGACGAGTTCGTCGTCGTCGTCTCGCAGGTGGCGCTGGCCGAGGACGTCGCCGGCGTCGGCGCCAAGGTGCTCGACGCGCTGAGCCAGTCGTTCTCGATCGGCTGCCAGGAGGTGTACGTCGGCGCCAGCATCGGCATCAGCCTGTATCCGGACGACGGCGAGCACGACGACACCCTGCTCAAGAGCGCCGACCTGGCGATGTACCACGCCAAGCAGAAGGGGGCCGCGAACTACTGCTTTTTCACCGAGCAGCTCAACGTCAGCAACCGCGAGCGGCACGCGCTGCAAACCGAGCTGCGCGGCGCCCTGGCGCGCGGCGAGCTGGTGCTGCATTACCAGGCCAAGGTCGAGCGCGCCAGTGGGCGGCTGGTCGGCGCCGAGGCCCTGGTGCGCTGGCAGCACCCGCTGCGCGGCCTGATCTACCCGGCCAATTTCATCGGCTACGCCGAGGAGTCGGGCCTGATCGTGCCGATCGGCAACTGGGTCATGCAAACGGCCTGCGCCCAGAACCAGACCTGGCAGGCGGCCGGGCTGGCGCCGATCGGGATCGCGGTCAACCTGTCGGCCAAGCAGTTCCACGAGCACGACCTGGTCGGCCAGGTCCAGGCCGCCCTCGAGCAGAGCGGGATGGCGCCGCGCCACCTGGAGCTGGAGATCACCGAGAGCGTGCTGATCCAGGAGGCCGAGGCCGCCACCCTGACCCTGCTGCGCCTGCGCGAGCTCGGCGTCGAGCTCTCGCTCGACGACTTCGGCACCGGCTACTCGTCGCTCAACTACCTGAAGCGCTTCCCGCTCGACAACCTGAAGATCGACCGCTCCTTCGTCAAGGGCATCGCCACCAATCCATACGACGCCATCATCATCGAGGCGGTGATCGGCCTGGCGCACAAGCTGAGCCTGAAGGTGATCGCCGAGGGGGTCGAGACGCGCGCCGAGCTGGACTTCCTGGCCGCCTGCGGCTGCGAGGAGGTGCAGGGCTATTACTTCGCCAAACCGCTGCCGGCCGAGCAATTCCGGCGCCTGCTGGAAAAGGGCCTGCTGGAAGGGGCCGGCAACGACGACGCGCCGGCGCGCGCGGCGCACCAAGCTGCGCCGGCCGGCGCGACCAGCGACTGATTGACCGATCCATGCCCGGACCCGCGCACCAAGTTTGGGCGCTGGTGCACCGCAATATATCGCGGGCCTTGCCCGCGGGCAGGGCCAACCTAGTGCCGCGACCGGCTTCCCCCTATGAAAACCTGGCTGCGCATCGTCTGGCACGGTGATTGCTTAATGGTAGTCATAGGATCAATGACGATCCCCGCAATACAACGCCGCTCCAACGACGGAGCGGCACCTGGACAAAGGCGTCCATCCAGCCCGGT
>JACMLV010000417.1 GCA_014379395.1 Burkholderiaceae bacterium | reverse complement strand
TCGTTGAGCAGCACGTCCTTGGCGTTCTTCGCCGCTTTTTCCGCGTCCAGTTCCGCCGTCAGCGCGCGCTCGTCGCCCTGCAGGCCGTCGTCGGTGTGCAAGGCGCCCTTCACGGCGGCGATCTGGCGCGCGGTCTTGGCCGAGGTCTTCACGCCGAGCGCCTTGTTGAGCGCATCCTTCGGATCGAGCAGCACGACCAGGTCGTCGCCGGCCGTGGCGGCCGCGGCCAAGAGGCGCTTCTCGCGGGTCTTGGCGCGCGCCTCCTGGCTGTCGCGCTCCTTGCGGCGCACCGTTTCGTTGAGCGAGACCTGGTTGTCCTTGCGTTGCTTGACAACCAGCGCGATGTCTTCCCGCAAATACTGGAAGTCGCGGTCCTTGGCCACGCGCGCCTCGTGCTTGCGGTCGAGCAGGCCGGCGATTTCCTTCAGGTCGCCGGCCGGCACGAACGAGGCCGGTTTGATCGAGGTCCACGGCAGGGCGTTGTCGTAGCTCGATTCGCCGAAGCTCTCGCCGTCCGACAGGGCCGGCAGTTTGATGTCGGGCGTGACGCCGCGCAGCTGGGTGGTGCCGCCGTTGATGCGGAAAAATTGCGCGACCGTCATCTTGAGTTCGCCGAAGCGCGACTTGCTGTCGCCGGGGCCGAAACGGTCCAGGTTGATCAGCGTTTGCACGGTGCCCTTGCCGAAGCTCGGCTCGCCGATGATCAGGCCGCGGCCGTAGTCTTGCAGCGCGGCCGCGAAGATCTCCGACGCCGAGGCCGAGCCGCGGTTGATCAGCACGCCCACCGGGCCGTCCCAGGCCAGGCCGGCGTTGGTGTCGCTTTCGATCTCGACCTTGCCTTCGGCGTTGCGCTGCTGCACCACCGGGCCCTTGTCGATGAACAGGCCGGTCAGTTCGACCGCCTCGTTGAGCGAGCCGCCGCCGTTGTTGCGCAGGTCGATCAGGACGTTGTCGACCTTTTCCTTTTTCAATTCGGCCAACAGGCGCGCGACGTCGCGCGTGGCGCTCTTGAAATTCTTGTCGCCGCGGCGGCGCGCCTCGAAGTCCTGATAGAAGGTCGGCAGCGAGATGACGCCGACGCGGCGGCGGGCGCCGCCTTCGCGCACTTCGATCACCGATTTCTTGGCGGCCTGCTCCTCCATGCTGATTTTCTTGCGCACCAGCGCGACGGTGGTGTGTTTGGCGTCGACGCCGGCGTCGGCCGGCAGCACGTCGAGGCGCACGATGGAGTCCTTGGCGCCGCGGATCTGGCTGACGACGTCGTCGATGCGCCAGCCCAGCACTTCGGTGATCGGGCCGGACTCGCCCTGGCCGACGCCGACGATGCGGTCGCCCACCTTGAGCTTGCCCGACAGGCCGGCCGGGCTGCCCGGCACGATTTCGCGGATCACGGTGTATTCGTCGCGCGTTTGCAGCACCGCGCCGATGCCTTCCAACGACAGGCGCATGGCGATGTCGAAGTTTTCCGAGGCGCGCGGGCCGAGGTAGTTGGTGTGCGGCTCGATCGACATGGCGTAGGCGTTCATGAAGATCTGGAACACGTCTTCATTGTTGAGCTTGCGCGAGCGGCTCTGGTAGCTCTCGTAGCGCTTGTCGAGCGTGTCGCGGATCGCCTTGTCTTCCTTGCCGGCCAGCTTCAGGCGCAGCCAGTCGTTCTTGACGCGCTTGCGCCACAGGTCGCGCACCTCGTCCTCGCTTTTCGGCCAGGCCGCCTTTTCGCGGTCGACCGTGTAGCTCTCGTCGACGGTGAAATCGAATTTGCCCTTGAGCAGTTCGCGCGCGTAGCCGATGCGCTCGTCGAAGCGCTGCTGGTACAGGTTGTAGATGGCGAACGGCACGTTCAGGTTTTCGCTGGCGATGGCGTCGTCGAGCCGGGCGCGGATGACGTTGAACTGGTCGATGTCGGCCTGCACGAAAAATTGCTTTTCGGAGTCGAGCGACTTGAAGTAGCGGTCGAAGATCTTCTCCGACATCGCGTCGTCCAGCGGCAGCGCCTTGTAGTGGTAGCGCGAGAGCACGCGCGAGGCCCACACGGCGGCCTGGGCTTGCTGTGGCTGGGGCCGGATTATCTGGGACGCGGCCGCCTTGGTGTCGGGCTGCGCCATGGCCTGGGCCGAAAACGCGGCGGCCAGGACGACCAGAATCAGGTGCTTCTTCATCGGCTTCTCCGAGAAAATGTTAGGTGAGGTGCGAGCGCTTGCGGGGTCTGCAGGCCGAGTCCGTTTGCTTCTGGCGGACGATGCTACTAATCGCGTAATTCTACAGGATTGACCGGTCTGGCAGCGTCGCTCGCGAGCGTGTCGGCCGACAAGCTTAAGCCGGACTGACAGAGGGGCGCATGCGGGCTTACAAATTGAAACAAAGGCTTTGCGGAAACGATCATGCGCGGCGTTATTAAAGCGCGCCGCAGTCCGATCAGCTGGCGTCGATCAGCACCGCGATGCGCTGGCCGAGCGCCTCGTTTTCCGCCTGCAAGCTGGCGTTGCGCGCCTTCAGCGCGGCGATTTCGGCGCGCAATTGCGCGACCTGGCCGCCGGCGCCGGCGGACGCGTCGCCCTCGTCGGCCGGATCGGCTTCCTTCGGTTCGCGCGGCGGGCGCGAGGCCGCCCTCTGCTCGCGGATTTCCTTGGCCGCCTGCTGCAATTGCTTCTTGCCGCCGGCCACCGCGACGACCTGCTCGGCCTGCGGCAGGGTCGCCACGTTGGCCGCCGCGTTGATCGAGATGGTGCCCGAGCGCACCGCCTCGACCAGTTCGGGCGCGGCCGCCTTCTGGATCTTCTCGATCAGGCCGAGCGTGTTGCTGCTGACCCGCGCCGCCCGCGCGACCTCCTCGCGCGTGGCGAGCGCCGGGCGCGGCAGGTCGGCCGCGTCGTCGCCGGCGCCGGCTTCAAGCCGGCCGTTTGACTTGGCCGCCACGATGTCCTTCTTGCGCAGCGCCAGCACGCCGCGCTGGAAGTCGGACACGCTGCGCCGCGCCAGATGGTTGTCGATCATCCACAGCATGACGTCGTCGATCGAGCCGAAGCTGGTGTTGTGGACGGTCTTGAACGGGATGTCGTGGCGGCGGCAGATGGCGTAGCGGTTGTGCCCGTCGATCAGGGTTTCGCCCCACAGCACCAGCGCGTCGCGGCAGCCCTCGGCCAGCAGGCTGCGTTCGAGCGCCGCGTATTCGTCCGCCGTGAGCGGGTCGATGCAGGAGCGCAGCGCGTCGTTGATGGTGATGTTCATGCCTGTCCCTTTTCAATCGGCGCCGGAGGGCGCGGCCCGGAAGCAAAAAACCCGCGCCGCCACTTGGAGGCAGACTCTGAGTGGCGGCGCGGGTCTTGCAAATCCGATTCTTGGTTTTCAATTCGCTCCGCGGCGCCCTTGGAATCGGCCGCCGCCATGGCGCAAGCGATCATTTTTGCGCCGCACATTATAACCGAATGAATTGCCCGATCGACTCCTTGGTTGCCTTCCATACGGGCGCCGTTTTCCGGCCCAGAACCAATCATTTTCGGCAGGGTCGTAATAGGGACGGCCATTCGATCAAGCATTTGAAGGAGGCATTATGTTGGAAACGACAAACGGCGCATCGACTTCAATCTGGATGAGCACCGCCTCCGTTCCGGTCTTCGCGCCCTTGGCCGGCGACGCCGACGCGGAGGTTTGCGTGATCGGCGCCGGCATCGCCGGCCTGACCTGTGCCTATCTGCTCGCGCGCGAAGGCAAGACGACCATGCTGATCGACGCGCTCGGCGTCGGCGCCGGCGAGTCCGGCCGCACCACCGCCCATTTTTTTCCGCCCGACGAGTGGTTCGCCAATCTCGAGCAGGCCTTCGGCATGTACAACACGCGCCTCGTCGGCGACAGCTTTGGCGACGCGATCAATCTGGTCGAGTCGATCATCGAGAGGGAGCAAATCGATTGCGAATTCGAACGCCTGGACGGTTATCTCTACGCGCCGCCGGGCAACGGCTTCAAAGACTTCGACAAGGAATTCGCGGCGGCGCGGCGCGCCGGGCTGGACGTCGAACAATTGGCGCGCGTGCCGGACCTGAGTTTCGACACCGGCCCCTGCGTGCGCTATCGGAACCAGGCCCAGTTCCATCCGCTGAAATACCTGAGCGGCCTGGCGCGCGCCTATGTGAGCTACGGCGGCGTGATCCACGGCGCCACGCGCGCGCTCGCCATCGACGGCGACAAGCGGGCCCGGACGATCCGCACCGAGCGCGGGAAAATCCACGCCGGCGCCGTCGTGGTGGCGACCAACACGCCGTTCAACGACCGCGTCGTGATGCACACCAAGCAGGCCGGCTACCGCACCTATGTGATCGGCCTGCGCGTGCCGGCCGGTTCGGTGCCGCGCATCCTGCTGTGGGATACGGGCGACCCGTACTATTACCTGCGGCTGGAGACGCCCGACCTGGCCGCCGACTACGACGTCTTGATCGTCGGCGGCGCCGACCACAAGGCCGGCCAGGACGCGCGCCCCGAGCATCGCTACGATGAGATCGAACGCTGGGTGCGCGAACGCTTCCCGATGGCGCAGGCGGTCGAGTACCGCTGGTCGGGCACGGTGATGGAGCCGTCCGACGGTCCGGCCTATCTGGGCCGCAATCCGATGGACGACAAGAACGTCTACCTGATCACCGGCGACTCGGGCAACGGCATGACCCATTGCACGATCGGGGCGGCGCTGGTCACCGACCTGATCATGGGACGCGAGAATCCGTGGGCGGCGTTTTACGATCCGGCGCGCAAGGTGGCGCACGGCGTGACCGACTTCCTCGCCGAGCAGGCCAACACGTTGTCGCGCTATGGGGAATGGCTGACCGGCGGCGAGGTCACGTCAAGCGACGAGATCGCCTCCGGCCAGGGCGCCGTCCTGCGCGAAGGCATGCGCAAGCTGGCCGTGTACCGCGACGAGCAAGGCGCGCTGCACGCGCACTCGGCCAAGTGCACCCATCTGGGCTGCGTGGTGCATTGGAATTCGGCCGAGCGCTCGTGGGATTGTCCTTGCCACGGCTCCCGCTTCGACGTCGATGGCCGCGTGCTGCACGGCCCGGCCGTCGCCGCGCTGGAGGAAGTCGATCTCAGCGCGCCGGACGGCAGGCCGGTCGGCG
>JACMLV010000416.1 GCA_014379395.1 Burkholderiaceae bacterium | reverse complement strand
GGGTTTTTTCTTGTTATTTCGCATGGCAGCATGTAGAGTAAAGCCCTCCTTTTTTTCTTTATTGCGCGGAAACTTCATTCTTATGGCATTAATCGTCCACAAATATGGCGGTACGTCGATGGGCTCGACCGACCGCATCAAGAACGTCGCGATGCGCGTTGCCAAATGGCATGACGCAGGACACCAAGTCGTCGTCGTGCCGTCGGCCATGTCCGGCGAAACCAACCGCCTGATCGGCCTGGCCAAGCAAATCATGGATCAACCCGATCCGCGCGAACTCGACATGATCGCCTCGACCGGCGAGCAAGTCTCGGTCGGCCTGTTGTCGATGGCCCTGATGGCGATCGGCAAGCAAGCGGTCTCCTACGCCGGCTGGCAAGTGGCCATCAAAACCGACTCCGCCTTCACCAAGGCGCGCATCCAGTCGATCGACGACGCCAAAGTGCGCGCCGACCTCGACGCGGGCAAGATCGTCATCATCACCGGCTTCCAGGGCGTCGACGAGAACGACAACATCGCCACCCTCGGCCGCGGCGGCTCGGACACCTCGGCGGTCGCCATCGCGGCGGCCCTGAAGGCGGCCGAATGCCTGATCTTCACCGACGTCGACGGCGTCTACACGACCGACCCGCGGGTGGTGTCGGAAGCGCGCCGCCTGAAGACCATCACGTTCGAAGAAATGCTCGAGCTGGCCTCGCTGGGCTCGAAAGTGCTGCAAACCCGCTCGGTCGAATTCGCCGGCAACTACCGGGTGCCGACGCGCGTGTTGTCGTCGCTGACCGACCCTATGCTGCCGCTGGAAGTAGAAGCCAATTCGGGCACCCTGATTTCGTTTGAGGAAGATACCAACATGGAACAAGCAGTCATCTCCGGGATCGCGTTCAACCGCGATGAAGCCAAAATCACCGTGCTGGGCGTGCCGGACCGTCCGGGCGTGGCCTACCACATCCTGGGGCCGATCTCCGACGCCAACATCGAAGTCGACATGATCATCCAGAACCAGTCGGTCGACGGCAAAACCGACTTCACCTTCACCGTCTCGCGCGGCGAGTACAACAACGCGATCAACGTGTTGAACGGCGCGAAGGCCGAACTGGGCGCGGCCAGCATCATCGGCGACGCCAAAGTGTCGAAGATCTCGGTGGTCGGCGTGGGCATGCGCAGCCATGTCGGCGTCGCCTCGCAGATGTTCCGCACCCTGTCGGAAGAGGGCATCAACATCATGATGATCTCGACCTCCGAGATCAAGATTTCGGTGCTGATCGACGAGAAATACATGGAACTGGCGGTGCGCGCGCTGCACAAGGCATTCAATCTGGAAGCCGAATAAGTTTTTGCGAAAAAAGACCGTCGAGTTCCTTGACCAAACGGTATCCAATGGATACTATGACGGTCTTCTGATCCAGCGCAGTTTGGCCGGTGAAGACAAGTTGATCTGATCAGCTAGGAGACGTGGCCGAGTGGCCGAAGGCACATCCCTGCTAAGGATGCATACGGCTTATACCTGTATCGTGAGTTCGAATCTCACCGTCTCCGCCAGTAATTTTAAAAACCCGCCTCGGCGGGTTTTTTCATTTCCGCTCGCGGAGCCGAGTGGGCCGCCTGCGCGCGCGTGCTTGTGCTGCGCGCCGATCTCATCGAACTTGGTGGGGCGGCGGCGGCCTGTGCCCGCTGCCCAAGCGGCGCCGCGCGCCAGCCCGGGTTGTGAAGATGGGAGAGGGCCGCCGGCGCCGGAGGCGGCATTGACGCAGTGCAAGCGGTCGGCGAGATCGGCCATTTTTTAGGCAACCCGTTCACCTCTATTCGTTCACGGTGATGCGCCATGTACCGCGCTTCGATTCGGCCATGCCGTCGCTGGCCTTGTAGACGAACTCGTCGACGCCCGACCATCCCTTGTCCGGCGTATAGGTGAAGCTGCCGTCCGCGTTGGCGCTCAGCCTGCCTTGCTTGGGATCGGAAACGATGCGGGCGGTGAGACGATTGCCGTCGGGGTCGCGGGCGTCGGCAAGGACGTTGATCTTCACGGGCGTGTCGAGCCGCGTCGAGACCGTGCCGGGTTTCGACCTGTGCGGCACGACCGGCGGCCGGTTATTGTCAATTTGTACCCCGACCGGCAGCTTTTCCCATTCATCAGTAAACCATTGGTCGAAATAGGCGCGCACCGGGGAGCGTCCGCCGGTCTTGCTCGCCGAGGGTTGCGGGCCATAGCGGAAGGTGGCGGTGCGCCCATCCGAGCATTTTCCCTGGATGCGCGTTTCGTCGACCCACACCTCGCGCGGCTCGCGCGTGGTGCGCGAACCGCCTTCGGCATAAACAGTCACCAGACTGTCATCGAACAAACGCACGGTTCTGATTTGCAGGTCGGCCTTGCAGGTCGCGAGGATCCGCAGTTGGGTACCTACTTTAGTTGAAGACGAAGTGAAAACCGTCGTTCTGTCATCTAGTGTGCCATTGATATGCGTGCGCCAACTGTAGTTATTCGGGTCGCCTATAACAGCGGTAAATAATAGACCCGCAACTAATGGATTCATTTTTGGGGCATCGTGCGCATCAATAAAATCAAACAACGTTCCTTCGCGCAAGCCAATCAGCGCGCTGGCGATGCGTGGCGAAGTGGTGTAAAACGGCGTCTTCTCGTCGGCACGAAAACCGGTCCATATCCACCAGTCGCCACGATCAACCCACTTTTGCGACGAATCAGTCTGGTATGCACGCAAATTGACCTTGACGAGATGCCCCAGGCCCACAGCCGGCCCATTCCCCGGCTCGATCACCCGGGCAGTGGGGAACCTAGCCAGGGGCTGGCCCGGCGACACGGTGCGCCACTCTTCCGGCTGCACCTGGATATCCTTGGCATGGTTGCAGCCGGGCAGCGCCAAGGCCAGGCCCGCCGCCGAACCGAGCGCGCCTGCCATCCGACGAATGATCGTCATCCAATTTTTCCTCGTCATTGATTTCTTCCGATACGTCACCACGCTTTTCAACACAATTCCCCCATCGTCAAGTCGATCTGTCAAGCGCAAAGTCCACACTCACTGCTCGCCCCGCAACACCCGCTCCACCTCGCTCGTGAACGCATTGCCGAGCGATCGCCCCAGGTTTTGCAGCCACTCTTCCATCGACTCGTCGCTGTCGGCCGGGTCGGCGGCTTGGATCACGGTCTGCATTATGCCCGGCACCACGATCTGCGCGCCCGCGCCGACCGGCACCAGCGGACCGGCGACCACGGCCATGCCGGCGCCGGTCGCGGCCACCGCCGATGTGTCGGCGAGGTAGCTGACGTACGGGTTCAGGCCGGCCGGCGTGGCGCAGCCAACACCGGCCAGCACGTTCACCGTCAGGTCGCGCGTGACGGTCGCGCTCGTACCGTTGCCGCGCTCGGTCGTCGTCGCAACTAAAGGGGTCAGCATCGCTTAATTTTTATGGATGAATCATGCCACGACGGCCGCGCATAATACTGGCAGGGATATCGCAGCATATTGTGCAACGGGGCGTCAATCGCGAGCCCTGTTTCTTTGCGGAGGAGGACTATCACAGTTACCACCATTGGCTGGAAGAGGCGGCTGTTGATTGGCGTTGTTCGATTCATGCCTATGTGCTGATGACCAACCACGTGCATCTGTTGCTGACGCTCGAGAGGCCGGACGGGCCTGCCAAGCTGATGCAACCCGTTGGGCGGCATTATTGGATTTTAATTGGCAGCGTAAAAAACAAAACGATACTGACCCCTTTTGCTCGAAGTTGCACCTCCTGGTCAACGAAGGCAAAAGCGCGGTAGCCAGCGTCTTCGGCCGCAAGTTCCTCGGTTACAGCCTGTGGGTGGCGCGTGGGGGCGAAGTCAAACGCAGAGTGGCCGACAAGCCGCTAGCAGCGTTCAAGCAACGCATCCGGGAGCTGACCCGCCGTTCCGGCGGGCGTGGCATGTCGGATGTGGTGGCCGGACTGCGTTCCTACATGCTGGGGTGGAAGGGGTATTTCCAATTGGCGCAAACTCCCGGAGTTTGGCAAACCCTCGATGAATGGCTACGTCACAGGCTGCGGGCTCGGCGCCCCCGGCTATCCAGCTCAAGCACTGGAAGCGTGGAACAACCATGTATCGGGAAGTGCTGACGTTGGGGGCTGCGCCGTCGGTGGCAAGGCTGGTGGCGGCAAACAGTCGTCGCTGGTGGCGGAACAGCGCCAAACTGCTCAACAGCGTCCTTACCATTGCGCACTTCGACCGACTCGGAGTACCTCGCCTGTCTTGACCTCAACTACTCGAACCGCCCGGTGCGGACCCGCATGCCGGGTGGTGTGGCAGGGGAGCGGCCCATCTGGGCCGTCCCCTATGCCGATTCCGCTCGCGGAGCCGAGTGGGCCGCCTGCGCGCGCGTGCTTGTGCTGCGCGCCGATCTCATCGAACTTGGTGGGGCGGCGGCGGCCTGTGCCCGCTGCCCAAGCGGCGCCGCACGCCAGCCCGG
>JACMLV010000415.1 GCA_014379395.1 Burkholderiaceae bacterium | reverse complement strand
TCGGCGGCGACGAGTTCGCGCTGCTGCTGACGGCCGGCGCCTCGCCCGAGCGGCTCGCCGAGCTGGCCGAGCTGATCCTCCAGGCGGCGCGCGCGCGCTTCGTCGTCGATGGCCACGAACTGGCGATCTCGGCCTCGGTCGGCGTGAGCCGCTTCCCCGACAACGGCGTCACCGGCGCCGAACTGTTGCGCCACGCCGACACCGCCATGTACCGCGCCAAGCGCAACGGGCGCAACGGCGTGAGCTTCTTCTCGCACGGTGGCGAAGAGACCGACGCCGCCGCCCAGTCGGCCCTGATGCGCCAGTTGAGCGTGGAGACCGAGCTGATCGACGCGCTCGCCGCCGGCCAGCTGTTCATGCAGTACCAGCCGGTGTTCTCGACCCACGACAAGCGGGTGCGCGCGGTCGAGGCCCTGATCCGCTGGCGCCGTCCGGACGGCGAGATCGTGCCGCCCGACCTGTTCATCCCGATCGCCGAGAAAAGCCACCTGATCGTCGACATCGGGCGCTGGGTGGTGCGGCAAGCCTGCCGCGACCTGCCGCGCCTGCACCAGGCCGGCCTGCTTGACTTGCAGATGAACGTCAACATGGCGGCGCGCGAATTCCTCGACGCCGGCCTGCCCGACGAGCTCAGCGCCCTGGTGGCCGAGGCCGGCATCCTGCCGCGGCACCTGTGCCTGGAACTGACCGAGGGCATGATGATGAACCACGCCGACCAGGTCATCCCGGTGATGCGCGAACTGCGCCGGCGCGGCTTCAAGATCAGCATCGACGACTTCGGCATGGCCTATTCGTCGCTGTCGCGCCTGAAGGATTTGCCGATCTCCTCGGTCAAGATCGACCGCTCGTTCGTGGCCGGCCTGCCGGACGGCAACGAGGACGGCGCCATCGTCCAGAGCATCCTCGACATCGGCCGCAACATGCACCTCGAGGTGATCGCCGAGGGCGTCGAGAACGGCGCCCAGTGGGACCACCTGTGCGCGCTCGGCTGCACCCTGATCCAGGGCTACCTGATGGGCCGCCCGATGCTGCCCGACGACCTGATCGCGGCCCACGGCGGCGCGCCGGCCGTCCCCTCCCTTTAACTATTCATTATTTTGTTTTTTAGAATCAGCCCCATGCCCAACGACCCTAGCTTCCAGAGCGACACCTTCATCCCCTACATGCGCGACGTGGTGCGTTGCGAGCAGTCGCTCAGCGAACTGAACATGATGTGGCGGATGATCGAATCGTCGGCCAAGATGAGCTGCCCGGTCGAGGCCGCCGCCATCCTGCCGACCATGGCCGCCACGCGCGACGGCTTCAAGCAGCTCGAACGCGAGCTGGTGCAAAGCCTGGTGCGCGAAAAGGTGATGACGGTGTACGCCGAAATCGCCACCAAGGCCCAGTACGTGATCGACATCGTGGTGCGCAACCTGTACGAGCGCACCGCCGACGTCGGCTTCCTCGCCATCGACGACGAGCTGTGCCGTTTCGTCGCCGGCAACAACGAGCCCGAGGAGCCGATCCGCGCCCGCCTGCGCGCCTACCGCGACAAATACACCGTCTACGACGAAATCATCCTGCTCGACACCCGCGGCAACGTGCTGATGCAAATCGACGAGGCCACGCCGCTCGAGGGCAGCACCGATCCGCTCTTGGCGCAGACGCTGGCCTCGGCCAGCTACGTCGAAACCTTCCGCGCCAGCGACCTGCGCCCCGGCAAGCGGCAGGCCCTGATCTACTCGCGCCGCATGCTGCACCCGGACAGCGGCGCGCCGATCGGCGTGCTGTGCCTGTGCTTCAACTTCGAAGAGGAAATGGCCGGCATCTTCGCCAGCCACCGCGACCGCCAGGCGCGCTCGAACCTGCTGCTGGTCGACGCCGACGGCTTTGTTCTGGCGAGCGCCGATCCGGACTGGATCGCGGTCGGCTGCAAGGTGCCGCGCAATCCGCTCGGCCAGGCCGAACTGCTGATGCACGCCGGGCGCCAGTACCTGGTGCGCACCTTCGGCGCGGCCGGCTACCAGGGCTATCCCGGCCCGGCCGGCTGGCAGGGGCAGGTCATGATCCCGCTCGACATCGCCTTCACCGGCGCCAGCGGCCACGCGCTCGCCGCGCTCGAGCCGGAACTGGCGCGCGGCCTGCTGGCCCACGCCGACACCTTCTGCCCGCCGCTGCACGACATCATGAACGCCGCCGAAACCATCCGCCGCGTGGTCTGGAACGGCCAGGTCATGACGGCCGGCCAGCGCGGCGACCAGTTCAAGCTGAAGGTCATCCTCGACCAGATCAGCGAGACCGGCAAGCGCAGCGACGAACTGTTCGCCCAGTCGATCGGCGACCTGTACGACACCGCGCTGGCGGCGCGCCTGCGCAACGGCGAATTCATGTCGCACCTGCTGGTCGACCTGCTCGACCGCAACCTCTACGAGCGCGCCAACGACTGCCGCTGGTGGGCCCTGACGCCGGAACTGCGGCGCACCCTGGCCGAGCCCGAGCGCGACTGGGAAAAGGTGGCGGCGCTGAACGGCATGCTCGACTTCATCAACGGCCTGTACACCGTCTACACCCGCATCTTCGTGTACGACGAAGAGGGCAGGATCGTCGCCGCCAGCCACGAGACGATCGACGACGCCATCGTCGGCGCCAGCGTCGAGGCCGACGTGCTCGCGCGCGTGCTGGCGCTGTCGTCCGAGCAGGACTACACCGTCACCCCGTTCGCCCCCAGCCCGCTGTACCGGGGCGCGCCGACCTACGTCTACCACGCCGCCGTGCGCGACCCGGACGACGCCCGCCGCGTGGTCGGCGGCATCGGCGAGATGACCTACTCGCGCTTCGCGCTCTTCAACGTCACCGGCGCGATCCTCTGGGTCGGCGTGTGCATGGGCGCCGGCATCATCTTCGGCAACATCCCGATCGTCCGCGACAACTTCACGCTGATCACGCTCGGGATCGTGTTCGTCTCGGTGTTACC
>JACMLV010000414.1 GCA_014379395.1 Burkholderiaceae bacterium | reverse complement strand
CGGCGCCGGCGGCGGGCGAACCGATCGGCGCGGCGATGCCGATGGTGCCGCTGCTGGAGAACTACGAATTGCCGCCGCCGGGCTCGGCGGTCGACGTGATGGTCAACCACCTCAAGGCGCTGGCCGAGAAGGAACCCGAGCGGGTCGCCGAAGTGGTCAAACAATGGATGCAAAAACATGTCCGAACTCAATAACGCCGCCGAAGCGGACGACGAAACGACGCTCGATCCGGTCGAGCAGGCCGCCATCGTATTGCTGAGCATCGGCGAGGAGCCGGCCGCCGCCGTGCTGCGCTGCCTGTCGCGCGAGGAACTGCTCGAGGTCACGCAGGTGATGTCGCGCATGAGCGGCATCAAGGTCGAGTCGGTCAAGAACGCGATGCAGACCTTCTTCGACGACTACCGCGAGCAAAGCGGGGTGCACGGCGCCTCGCGCACCTACCTCAAGCGCTCGCTCGACATCGCGCTCGGCGCCGACATCGCGAACAGCGTGCTCGACAGCATCTACGGCGACGCGATCCGGCCCAAGATGGCGCGCCTGCAGTGGGCCTCGCCGAAATGGCTGGCCGAATACATCGCCAACGAGCACGTGCGCATCCAGGCCGTGTTCCTGGCGTTCCTGCCGTCGGCCCTGGCCGGCCAGATCCTCGAGGCGCTGCCGGTCGAGGGGCGCGAGATGGTGCTGCTGAACCTGGCGCGCCTCGACGAGATCGACCGCGACCTGCTGCTCGAGCTGGACCAGCTGGTCGGGCGCTGCCTGTCGACCCTCGACACCCAGAGCACCAGCGTCGAGGGGGTGCGCCAGACCGCCGAGATCCTGAACCGCCTGCCGGGCCACCGCGCCGCGCTGGTCGAGCTGCTGCGCGCGCACGACCCGGAAATCGTGGCCGAGATCGAACTGTCGATGTACGACTTCTTCATCCTGTCGCGCCAGAGCGACGTCACGCTCTCGCGCCTCCTGGAGGACGTGCCGCTCGAATTGTGGGCCATCGCGCTCAAGGGCGCCGAGCCGGCCGTGCGCGAGGCGATCATGAAGACCATGCCGCGGCGCCAGGCGCAAAGCTTCGACGACATGATGCGCCGCTCCGGCCCGGTGCCGATGAGCCGCATCGAGGCCGCGCGCCAGGAGATCATGGGCACCGTCAAGGGCCTGGCCGACGCCGGCGAGATCGAAGTGCAGCTGTTCGCCGAGGCGGTGGTGGAATGACCAAGCTGTTTCGCCCCTACCGCTTCCCGCCGCTGTCGCAATTGATCGCGGCCGGGCAGCGCATGGACGACAGCGACGGCCAGTGGCGCGCCTCGGTCGCGCAGGGCTTCGAGCAGGGCCAGCGCGACGGTTACGACCTCGGCTTCGAACGCGGCCAGCTCGACGGCCACGAGGCCGGCCGCCAAGCCGGCCTGCAGCAGGGCCGCGCCGAGGGCAAGCAGCAAACCCTGGCCAACTTCGAGCAACTGGCGCGTCCGGTCGACGCCATCCAGGCCAGCCTGACGGCGCTGCGCAGCGACTACCGCGCGGCCCAGCGCAAGGAGGTGGTCGAGCTGGTGGCCAAGGTGGCGCGCCAGGTGATCCGCGCCGAACTGGCGCTGCAGCCGGTGCAACTGCTGTCGCTGGTCGACGAGACGCTGGCGGCGATGCCGCCCACGCGCGATGAAATCGACGTGTTCCTCAATCCGGAGGAGCTCACGCGCATCCTGGAACTCGATCCGAAGCGCGCCAAGCGCTGGAACCTGATCGCCGACGCCCGCCTCGACTTCGGCGAATGCCGCATCCGCGCCGGCGACAACGAGGTCGACGCCGGCTGCCACCAGCGCCTGGCGGCCTGCATGGAGCAAGTGAGCAACCACCTGGCGCTGGTGGCAGCCGGCGTCGACCTCGTTGTCGCCGGCGCGGATGCGGCATTCGCCGAAGTCGAGGCGGGCGT
>JACMLV010000413.1 GCA_014379395.1 Burkholderiaceae bacterium | reverse complement strand
TCGGCGGCATCGGCGGCATCGGCGGCGGGCGCCACCGTCGCCAAACTACTGATCCCGGTGAACGGCGTCACGGCCAACCAGTTGAGCGACACCTTCGGCCAGGCGCGCGGCGCCGAACGGCGCCACGAGGCGCTCGACATCATGGCGCCGATGGGCACGCCGGTGCTGGCCGTAGCCGACGGCAAGGTCGTCAAGCTGTTCGACAGCAAACCGGGCGGGCTGACCCTGTACCAGTTCGACCCGTCGGAGACCTATTCCTATTACTACGCCCACCTCGACCGCTACGCGACCGGCGTGAGCGAAGGCATGCAATTGAAGCGCGGCGATCTGATCGGCTACGTCGGCGCCACCGGCAACGCCGACCCGGCCGCCCCGCATCTGCACTTCGCGGTGTTCGAACTGGCGCCGCAAAAGCACTGGTGGCAAGGCACGCCGGTCAACCCGTATCCGTTGTTGCGCGACTAGGCGCCGGACGGTTCGATCCAGGTGTCGGCCCCCGGCCTTGGCCGACGGGTCCGCGCCCGATCAGCGCGCCTGGGCGGCGTCGAGCTCGGCGATCGACTCCCGCAACTCGCGCATCGCTCCTTGCAATTCATCGAACGAGGCCAGCACGGCTTGCGCGTCGCCGTCGCGCAATGCGCCGGCGGCGCGCGCTCCAAGACCGGCCAACCGGCTCGCCTGCAGAAAGCCCGCCATGCCGCGCAGGCCATGGACCAGCTGCGCCGCGCCGCTTGCGTCGGCGGCGCCGAACCGGCGGCGCGCCTCGTCGATGTCGTCGGCGTGGCCGGCGACGAAGCCACGCAACAGCGCCAGATACTTCTCCCGATCCGCGTCGAAGATCGCCAAAGCGGCGCCGACATCGACCCCGGGGAGGGTGAACGCCGACGCCGCCATCGCCCATTGCCGCCCCGGTTCGGCCGGCGGCGGCCCGGCCTCGCCCTGTCCCGGCAGCAAGATGTCGAGCAGATCGCCCACGTCGATCGGTTTGACGATATGTCCGGCCATGCCGGCGCGCCGGGATTGCTCGCGATCCTCGGCCATCGCGTAGGCGGTGACGGCGATGATGGGCAGCTCGAGCAGACACATTTCCTCGCGGATGATGCGGGTGGCGGTGTAGCCGTCCATCACCGGCATCTGTATGTCCATGAGCAGCGCGTCGAAGCGCTCGCCGGGCGACTCCAGCACCTCGATCGCGGCCAGCCCGCTGTCGACGATGCGCACCTCGGCGCCGGCGCGGGTGAGGATCTGCTCGATCACATGTTGGTTGATGGCGTTGTCCTCGGCCACCAGCAGGCGCATGCCCGCCAGGCGCCGGTCGGTCTTCTCGGCGCGCGGCAGGAGGGCGTTGAAGCGGCCCGAGCGCGCCTGCCTGACCGCCTCGAGCAGGCTGGCCGGCGTGACCGGCTTGGCCAGGATGCCGTCGAGGTGGAAGTCGTCGCTGGCCGCCGCCGCCTGCTCGAGCTCGAAGGTGGCCGCCATCAGCACCACCAGCGGCAGGTCGATTTCCGCACGGTGCGCCTGCCGGATCATCGCGATGCCGTCCATGCCGGGCATGCGCCAGTCGAGCAGCATGATGTCGTAGTCGAGGCCGGCGGCGCCGCCGCGGCGCAGTTCGGCCAGGGCCGCCGGCCCCGAGTCGAGCACCGTGGCGCGCCAGCCGAAGCTGGCGCAGCTCTGGCGCAGGATGTTGCGCGCCAGGGGATGGTCGTCGACGATCAGGATGCGCAGCTCGGACAGGCACTCCTCCAGCACCGGGGTCGCGCCCTCGGCCAGGGCCAGCGGCACGCTGAAGCGGAACTCGCTGCCGTGCCCCACCACGCTGTCGACCAGGATCTGGCCGTTCATCAGGGCGGCGAGGCGGGCGCTGATGGCCAGGCCCAGTCCGGTGCCGCCGTAGCGGCGGCTGGTCGACATGTCGGCCTGGGCGAACACCTTGAAGATCTGCTCGAGCTGGTCGGCCGGGATGCCGATGCCGGTGTCGCGCACCGAAAATTGCAGCGTCGCCGACGCGCAATCGCGCGCCAGGCAGCGCACCGCCACCACCAGTTCGCCGCAGGCGGTGAATTTGACGGCGTTGATGGCCAGATTGAGCAGGATCTGCTGCAGGCGCATGGCGTCGCCGACCAGGGCGTCGGGCAGACCGGGCTCGACGTCGAACACCGCTTCGATCGGTTTGTCGCGCAGGCTGACCGAGACCACCGCCGCAGTGGTGCCGAGGATGGCGCTCAGGGAGAACGGCGCGCGTTCCAGTTGCAGCGCCCCGGCCTCGATTTTGGAAAAGTCCAGGATGTCGTCGATCAGTATGCGCAAGGTCTGGGCCGACAACTCGATCTTGTCGGCGTAATCGCGCTGGCCGCGATTGAGGGGCGAGTGCGACAGCAGCTCGGTCAAGCCGATGACGGCGCTGAGCGGGGTGCGGATCTCGTGGCTCATGGCGGCCAGGAAGGCGCTTTTCGCGCGGTTGGCCGATTCGGCCTCGGCGACCCGCTCGACCAGCTCGGCGTTGAGCGCGGCGATCTGGCGCGTGCGTTCGGCGACCAGTTCCTCGAGGCGCTGCTGGTGCCGCTCCAGTTCGCCGCGCAGGCGCAAGGAGGTGATCCCATAGGTCATGTTGCCGGCCAGCTCCTCCAGCAGTTTCATCTCCGCCATGCCGAACGCCTGCGGATCGGCCGAGTAGATCGTCAGCGCGCCGAACACCCGGTTTTCGATGACGAGGGGCAGCGCGGCGCTGGCCTGGTAGCCGCGCAGCAGCGCCGCCGCGCGCCACGGCGCCATGCGCGCATTGGTCAGGCAATTCTGGTTGATCTGGGTGGCGCCGGCGCGGATCGCCGTCCCGGTCGGCCCGCAGCCGACGTCGCGCGCGCCGTCCCAGGAAATCCGCACGCTGTCGAGGTAGCCGTCCTCGGCGCCGGCTTGCGCCACCGGCCGCACCGACTTCGCCGCGTCCTGCTCGGGCACCCCGACCCACCCCATCACGTAGCCGCCGGAGAGGACGATCATCTGGCACAGCTCGTCGAGCAGTTGGCGCTCGTCCTTGGCGCGCAACACCGCCATGTTGCCGTCGCTGAGCAGGCGCAGCGCGCGGTTCAGGCGGCGCTGCTCGGCTTCGGCCTTTGACAGTTCGGCCGTCCGTTCGATGACCTTCGCCTCCAAATCGCCCCGGTGGCAGGCCAGGGCGAGTTCGTCCTGCTTGCGCGCGCTCACGTCGATCACGACGCCGTTGACGCCGACGATCCGGCCGTCGTTGGCGAACACCGGATGGTAGCTGGCCAGCCAATGGCCGGTTCGGCGCGGGTCCGCCGCCGTCGTCCCGCTGAGCTCCAGGTTGAGCAAGGGGCGCCCGCTGTCGAACACCCGCCGATAGATCTGTTCGACCGAGGCGCCGAACTCGCCGAGCACCTCGCGCAGGGTGTGGCCGATGTGCTCCGCGACCGGCTTGCCGTTGATGGACGCCAGATGCTCGTTGATCATGAGGAAACGAAAATCCGGGCCGATGAAACACAGCCCCACCGGCGCCGTGTCGTAGACGGTCTTGAAGAGCGCCGACGACACCTCCAGTTGCCGGCTCTTCTCGGCCAGCGCGGCGGCGGTTTGACGGCTCAGATCCAACGCCTGCTCGAGGGCTTGGGCATGCGCGACCAGCGCGATTTCGAGCATTTGACGCTGCGCGTCGAGCGCCTGGCGGGCCCGGTCGCGCCGCGCCAGCAGCGCGCCGGTGCGCAAGATGAAGGCGCTGAACAGGATGGCGTAGGTGAGCGCCACCAGCGTGACGCCGAAGCCGGAACTGACCCATCCGCGTCGCTCGCCCTCGATGCGCAGCCAGCCGATCAGGAAGGGCGCCAACAGGGCCAGCGGCAATAGCCGGCGCGCCATCACGCCGCCGGCGGTGTTGCCGGTCACAATGACCATCAGGCCGCGCCGGGGGCGCGCCAGCAGCACGCCGAGATTGAGCGCGACCAGTCCCAGCGCGGTGTGCAGCGCGACGCTGGAGTAGGCGCCGACGCCGTACAGGGCCTCGATGCCATAGGCATAGCCCAGCAGGACGAGCAGACCGACCAGTCCGCCGGCCAGCGCGGCCACCATCGAGATCATGCAGGTCCGGCGCAACTCCAGCGTGCACAGCGCCAGTGCGGCCAACGCGAATCCGGCGGCGCTCGCCTGCGCCATGCGCCCCGGCAGGTTACGGCTGGCCGGCTCGGCGGCGTCGCGGAACAGAAGCTGGTCGATGCCCCAATCCGCGGCGAACGCATATTCGCCCAGCGTCAGCAGTCCGAGCAGCCCGACCGGCGCGGCGAGAGCGAGATGCATGACGCGCCAAACCGGCGTGGCCGGTTGGCGGCGGCAGGCGCAAAACAGGGACGCCCCGGCCAGCAAAAAAGCCATCGCGGTATTGGCTTTCATGCTCGCCAATCCAGGCGCCACGCTCTTTAACGTCACGCTATCGACAGCCCATCCGGCCAGCACCATCAGGCCGAGCGCGGCGACCGCCAGCGAAACAAGCCGTGCCGCCCATTCACATCGTTCCGCTATGCCAAGGTCGGCGTTTTTGTGGTGCATAGGTGACGCTCAGTTTGTTTCCTTGAGCGAAATTATACAGTTATCAAATGTGTTGTTTCCGCAAGGATATGCGCCACCCAATCACCATAGGGAATACCGATCACCGGCTCGGCGGGAGCTGGCCGGGCCAACGCCAGGCCCGGCCAACCGTGTGTTACACCAGCGGCGGATCGGTCTCGCGCGCGTACAGCCGGTGCGCGGCCAGCGCGGCCTTGAACGCCACCAGCGCCGCGTCCAGGCCGGCCGGTTCGGCGCGGATCAGGAACGGATCGTCGCCGCCGTCGGGC
>JACMLV010000412.1 GCA_014379395.1 Burkholderiaceae bacterium | reverse complement strand
CAGCGCCAGCAGCAGCGCGCTGGCGGCCAGGACCAGGAAGCCGATCCAGAGCCGGGCCTGCAGCGCGCCTTGCTGGTCGAGCGCGCTGGCCGAGGCGATGAAGGCGAGCCAGGCGGCCGCCTCGAGCAGCAGGCCGAAGCGCCAGGTTGCGCGCTTGTTCTGGCGCAGGCCGAGCCAGACCATGGCCGCGCCCTCGACGGCCCAGGCGGCCGAGGTCCAGCGCCCGCTGAGCGCGAGCGGCACGGTCAGCGTGCCGAACGCGGCGCCAAAGGCGACGAAGGTCTCGGCCAGTTGCCGGAGGCGTTCCCGGTAGCGCTGCCACAGGAACAGCGCCAGCGCGCCGTAGAACAGGCCCAGCGCCAACACCGAGAAGGCCATCCCGAACGCGACCCGTCCGACCATCCCGTATTGGAGGCCGAGCGCGGCGAGCGGGGCGCCGAAGATGAAGGCGACGTCGACGCAGTCGCGCCGTTGCAGTTCCCGGCGCGCCGCGTACGCCAGCGCGATGGCGACGTAGAACAGGAAGAACAGGATCAGGAACAATTGCGCCGACAGTTCGTGCGGCGGCCCGTACTCGGGCTGGCCCAACAGGGCGCCGACGCCGAGCGTGAAGGCGAAGCGCTCGATCGGCACGGTGATCTCGGCGGCCACGTATTTGAGCAAAACGCTGATGCCGATGAACAAGACCAGCAGGCCCAGCCTAGCCACCAGGTTGCCCCTGAACAGCCGCGACTTTATCTGTCCGCGCCACGCCGGGGTTTCCGGCGCGAAGGCGCGGCGGGCCGGTTCGCGCGGCTTTTCCGATCGACGGGCGGCCGCGGCGGGCTCGACCGCCGGTTCGGGCCGCGGCTCAAGCTTGGGTTCCGGCTGGTGCCCGAACTCCGGCGCGAGCGGGCGCTTACGCCAGGGCTCCGGCTCCGGCGCGGATTCTGGTTCGGTCTCGAACGCCGGTGCTTGCTCGGACTGCGGCCCGGGCGCGTCCCGTCTCCGCGAACTCGACGCCAGGGATTCCAGTGCCAGCACCCGGCTCTGGAGCCTGGCGAGCGTATCGGCCAGCAGGTCGATCCGGTTCGACGTCCCCCCGCCCAGCTTGAAGAACGCGTATAGCAATGGGAACAACCACCAGAATGTCTCGAACATCGCGGCTCCCTCTGGGAAAAGGTGCGCCGTTTCAGCGCATGCGGCGTGGGGTGGCGCCGCGTACTGTTAATGAATTGCAACGCCGGATTGTCGCCGCCTCCATCGCCCCGCTGTTTGACATGCAGCATATTTCCAAGCAGAAAATCGCCTACCGCTTCCAAGGACTGGAAAACCGGTTGTTTTTTTAGTTGGCGGCGCCGCACCGGCCCGGCGCGCTTGGCCGGGGCCGGGGATGTGATTGCTTTTCGTTAGTGGTTGGTGGCGCCCGGGATTGTCCCGCGGCGCGATGTCCTGTATTTTACGAAGCTCATCTTTTCCAAAAAGCAACGGCCATGACCCAACCGAGCCAGTTTTCCCTGTTGTCGCAGCGCCGCTTCGCGCCGTTCTTCTGGACCCAGTTCTGGGGCGCCTTCAACGACAACCTGTTCAAGACGGCGCTGATCGTGGTGCTGGCCTACGACGCCATCAGCTGGACCACGCTGGACGCCTCCCTGGTCACCAATTTGCTGCCCGGCCTGTTCATCCTGCCCTACGTGCTGCTGTCGGCCAGCGCCGGCCAGTGCGCCGACAAGTTCGAGAAATCGGCCCTGACGCGCTTCGTCAAATGGTTGGAGCTGGCCATCATGGGCGTGGCCGCCGTCGGCTGGATGACGCACACGCTGTGGCTGCTGGTCGCCGCCCTGGTCGGCATGGGCGTCCATTCGACCCTGTTCGGCCCGGTCAAATACGCCTACCTGCCGCAGCAGTTGACGCCGCGCGAGCTGATCGGCGGCAACGGCCTGGTCGAGATGGGCACCTTCGTCGGCATCCTGCTCGGCGAGATCCTCGGCGCGCTGCTGGTGGCCTATCCGGGCGGCATCGCGATGGTGGCCGGCGCCACCATCGCCGTGGCCGCCGTCGGCCTGGCCGCCAGCTACCGCATCCCGCTCACCCCGGCGGCCGAACCCGGCCTGCGCATCAGCCGCAACCCGCTGGCCGAGTCGATCCGCAACCTCGGCTTTTCGCGCGCCAACCGCACCGTGTTCCTGTCGATGCTGGGCAACTCCTGGTTCTGGTTCTACGGCGCGCTGATCCTGGCCCAGTTCCCGGTCTTCGCCAAGGACTACCTGCACGGCGACCACGGCGTGTTCGTGTTGCTGCTGACCGTGTTTTCGCTCGGCATCGGCGCCGGCTCGCTGCTGTGCGAGCGCCTGTCGGGGCGCAAGATCGAGCTCGGGCTGGTGCCGTTCGGCTCGATCGGCCTGTCGCTGTTCGGCATCGACCTGTACTTCGCCAGCAACAGCTACGGCAACGTCGAGCTGGTCGGCGCGCTGGCCTTCCTGGCCCAGCACGGCGCGCCGCGCATCCTGTTCGACATCGCCATGATCGGCCTGTTCGGCGGCTTCTACATCGTGCCGCTGTTCGCGCTGATCCAGACCCGCTGCGATCCGAAGCACGTCTCGCGCACCATCGCCGGCATGAACATCCTCAACGCGCTGTTCATGGTCGCCTCGGCCGGCGTCGCCATCGTGCTGCTCGGGCAGGGCTTCACCATCCCGCAACTGTTCCTGACGACGGCGATCCTGAACGCGCTCGTGGCGCTCTACATCTTTTCGCTGGTGCCGGAATTCCTGATGCGCTTCCTGCTGTGGCTGTTGATCCACACCATCCACCGCGTCAAGGCGATTGACGCCGAGCGCATCCCGGAGGAGGGCGCCGCCGTGCTGGTGTGCAACCACGTCAGCTACGTCGACGCCCTCGTCATCGTCGCCGCCAGCCCGCGCCCGATCCGCTTCGTGATGGACCACCGCATCTTCAAGCTGCCGCTGCTGGGTTGGGTGTTCCGCACCGGCAAGGCGATCCCGATCGCGCCGGCCAAGGACGACCCGTGGCTGATGGAGAAGGCCTTCGTCGACATCGCCCAGGCGTTGCACGAGGGCGATCTGGTGTGCATTTTCCCGGAGGGGCGGCTGACCCGCACCGGCGAGATGGGCCAATTCAAGGGCGGCATCGCCAAGATACTGGAGCGCTCGCAGGTGCCGGTGATTCCGATGGCGCTGCGCGGACT
>JACMLV010000411.1 GCA_014379395.1 Burkholderiaceae bacterium | reverse complement strand
GCGCCGCGATCATGCCGGCAGCGGCTCCGGCGGGCGCGCCGCCTCGCGCGACTTCTTGGTCTTGCCGGCGCGCGAGGGCATGTGGCACAGGCCGCAGACATAGTCGCCGTTCAGGTCGAGGCAGTTGACGACGAATTTGCCGCCGCACTTGTTGCATGGCGCCAGCGCCAGCATCTTGCTGCCGAAAAAGCGCACCAGGGTCCAGGCCCGCGTCAAGGACAGCAGCGGCTCCTCGCCCGGCGCCGGCGGCATTTGCTCGAGATAAAGCTGATAGGCCTTCATGACGGCCTCGATGCCGGTGGCGCCGGCATGGTCGACCAGGAATTTGTGGATGTTGATGAACAGCGAGGAATGGATGTTGGGCTGCCAGGTGATGAACCAGTCGGTCGAAAACGGCAGCATGCCCTTCGGCGGCGAGACGCCCTTCAACTCCTTATAGAGCTTGAGCAGGCGCTCGCGCGACAGCGACACTTCGGTTTCGAGCAATTGCAGGCGCGCGCCCAGTTGGATGAGTTCGATCGCCAGCTGGATCTCCTGCACTTCGGACACCACACTCTTCTTGGCCATTTGATCGCCTCCCCAGACGGTAAACACTGAAAACCGCCGCGCACAAATCAACTGGCGGCGCGGCAACAGAGCTTACACGATTTCCTCGACCGCCTGGCCGGCCATCAGGATCGCCGCGTGCGACTGGGCCAGCACCCGGTCCTTGCTGTAATTGGTGAGCATCGACAGGATCGCGCTGTCGTCGAAGCGGAAGCGGGCCAGCATCATGTTGCCGCCGGCCAGCTTGAGGATCTGGGCGTTGCTCATGCCCTCGATCAGGTCGGCGATCTCGGCGGCGATGCCCAGGCGGAAGATGGCGGTCACCTTGTCGGCGCGGATCATCTGCTGGGCCAGCATCAGGTAGCTCAGGTTAGCGTCACGAATTTCAGCCATCATGTCGTTGCCAGTCATTTCCATCTCCTCGATCCATTGAAATCCGGCGCACCTCGCGCAGGCACTACCTCACGAATATATTTTGCTACAGCAACACCGGAAAGAGAAGAGGAAGCTGTCTGTATTTTTCGTCCGTGCAAAGCAGGAACGACCGGTAGGTGTTTGTCTGACAAACACCACCCGATCATTGTCGCGCACCCGGGGTGCGGAATGGAAGCCTTGAAAAGCGTTGGTTTTAACTTTTCAGCTTGGTAAAAGTGACGATTCGGCATCGTTTTGCCCGCAAAATCGTCGCATCTGCACCGACTACGACACAATTTTCAAAACCTTTAGGGTTTTTTGAAAATAATTTGCGGAGCGCGCGAACCGCCCCCCTCTTGCCACTCCTTTACGGCAGAGTCCGGTGAAACTTGCGTCCCGCGGCGGGCCTTGGACGAGCGCCGGGGAAGTGGACAGAAAGAGACAGCTTTCGTATCCTGTCGGACAAAAAGCGGGGTGGCGCGGCGCCGACGGCGCCCGCGCAACCGCCCCCGACCAGGAGACCGCCATGCCCGCCACCCCCGCCTCGGCGCCGACGCCGCCGACGCCCGCGCTCACTTTACTGCTGACGCTGGCCGCCATGCTCGCCTTCGCCGGCAACTCGCTGCTGTGCCGGCAAGCGCTGAAACACACCGCCATCGACCCGGCCAGCTTCACCGCCCTGCGCATGGCCTCGGGCGCGCTGGCGCTG
>JACMLV010000044.1 GCA_014379395.1 Burkholderiaceae bacterium | reverse complement strand
ATCCGCTGCCCGCTGGCCGCGCGCGCGTAGTCCAGCGTGGCGGCCGTGTAGCCGCCGGCCTGGGCGTCGTGGCACAAGTCGCCCAGCACCGCGCCCGCCTCCACCGACGCCAGTTGATCCTTGTCGCCGAGCAGGATCAGGATCGCGTGCGGCGGCAAGGCGTCCAGCAAAGACGCCATCATCTCCAGATGCACCATCGAGGCCTCGTCGACGATCAAGACGTCGACGTCGAGCGGATTGGCGGCGTGGTGCTGGAAGGCGCGCGTGTCGGGCCGCGCGCCGAGCAGGCTATGCAGCGTTCGCGCGGCGCCCATGCGGGCCGTCAGCTCCAGCAATTTCAACTCGTCGCCGGCCTTCAGCGCCAGGCTCGCCAAGGCGTGGTCGATCGACTGCTTCAGGCGCGCGGCCGCCTTGCCGGTCGGCGCGGCCAGCGCCACGCGCAGCCGCTCGGGATGCTCGGCCACCGCGAACAGCAGCGTCAACAGGCTCGCCACCGTGTAGGTCTTGCCGGTGCCGGGGCCGCCGGTGATGATCGCCACCGTGCCGCGCAGCGCGACGGCGCAGGCGATCTTTTGCCAGTCCGGCGCGCCGTAAGGCCCATCGCCCGCCACCGGCTGGTCGAACAGGATGTCGAGCCAGCGCCGCACCTTGTCCAAGTCGGGCGTCTGGCCGACGACGGCGGCGCGGTCGCCGATGGCCCCGGCCACCAGCTTCTCGTCGCGCCAGTAGCGGCGCAGGTACAGGCGTGCGCCGTCGAGCACCAGAGGCTGGCCGAAATCGAGGTCGTCGATATGCCACACCGGCGCCGCGTCGGACAACAGCGCGCGCCAGGCGGCCAGATTCTTCGGCAGCGGCCCGACGACATCGACCAGCGCGCGCCATTGCTCGTCGTCCCAGCCCATCAGCGCGGCCGGATCGCCCAGCAGGTCGTCGAGCAGCAGGCAGCTGTGGCCGCGCCCTTCCAGCTCGGACAGCGCGACGCAGGCCAGCGCCAGCGGCGCCGACGCCGGGCCGACCGAGGCGATGAAACGCGCGAAGGCGCCGCTCAACCGGCGCAGCTGGCCGTCCTCGGCGAGGCTGTCCACGTATGCGAGGAAGGGTTCGACGCGGGCGGCGTCGGTGAATGCGGCTTTATTCATACTCGATTTCCTTCGCCGGCTGCGCGGCCTCGTCGGGAGAGCGAGGCGGCCGCCGTTGGCACATTTTTGTATCCACGCGGATGCGCGCATGGCGGGGACACAAAACCGTGCCAACGACGGCCCCGTCCCCCATATATTTGAGATGTCACCGGGCTTATTCATACTCGGATTCCTTCGCCGGCAGCGACGCCTCGTCGAGCAATTGATCGAGGCCGTCGAGCAGCGCCGGCCGCGCCTCCAGCCAGTAGCAGCCGCGCGTGTGCGGATTGGCGATCCCGCGCAGGAACAGGAACAGCGCGCCGCCCAGATGCTGCTCCGGTGAATAGCCGGCGCCGAGCCGGCTGCGCAGCAGGCGATGCAGCGCCAGCATGTAGATCGCGCCCTGGATGTCGTAGCGGTGCGCCGCCATGCCGTTGGCCAGCGCCTGCTTGTGGTACGCCCCGTCGCCCGCGCCCAGCGCGTTCGATTTGTAGTCCAGCACCCAGTAGCGCTCGTCATGCTCGAACACCAGATCGGCGAAGCCCTTCAGCATGCCGTGCAGCTCGCGCTTGGGCAGCGCCGGGCGCGGCGTGTCGCCCAGCAGATGGCGCGCGCACAATTTGTCCAGCGCGGCGCTCGACAAGCACTCGGCCGGGAACCAGAACTCCATCTCCGGCAGCACGCCATCGAGCGCGGACAGCGGCGCGTCCAGCACCGGCAGCGGCGTCGTCGCCACCGCACGCAGCCAGGCGACGGCGTCCTCCTGCCGGTTGCCCCAGCCGGCGCGCTCGCAGCGCGCCGCCAGGCGGGTGTCGAAGTTGGCCTGTTCGACGCAGGCGAAGCCCTCGTTGCCCATCCATTCGAGCTGCTCGTGCAGGAAATTGCCGGGCACCGAGCCGCGCGGGAAGCGATGCCATGGCGCGCCGTCGGTGCACGCCGGCGACAGCTTCGGCACCTCCTCGAGCAGCGTCTCCTCCTGTGCGCGCATCGGCGCGGCGCCGGTCTGGCGCGTCAGCGACGTGAACGAGCCGACCGACCAGTTGCGCTCGAAGCTGCCCGCGAATACGGCGGCGTCGACCAGCGGCGGCCTGGCTTCGGTACGCGATAGCAACGTCACGCCGTCCGGCGCGTCGAGCCGCCTCAACGCGATCGCCTGCGAAGTT
>JACMLV010000410.1 GCA_014379395.1 Burkholderiaceae bacterium | reverse complement strand
TCGAGCGTGTGCGCGCCGAGCTGCAACTGGCGCAGCGGCGGCGCGTCGGGCGCGCGCGGCGGTGGTGCGGCGGCGATGGGAATGGGGCTAGGAATGGGTATGGGAACCGGAGCGGGGGAAGTGGCCAGCGGCGCCGGCGCCGGCGCGGTCGAGGCGTTCGGCGCGAACAAATCGAGTTGCCCGGCCGATTGCAGGGAGCGCATCTGCTCGCGCAAGGCCGGTTCCTGGGTCGCCCCGCCGATGCCGTCTAGCCAGCGCTGTAGGCGTGAGGCGAAATGACGCGCATTTCTGATTCTATCCAATTTTCCACCTGTTGCATCATGCTGTCGGGGGTCTGGCCTTGCGGCGAAATCGGTTTGCCGATCGAGACCGTGATCAGGCCGGGGCGCTTGATGAAGGACTGCTTGGGCCAGCATTCGCCCGAGTTGAGCGCGATCGGCACCACCAGCGCGCCGGTCTTGATCGCCAGCCGGGTGCCGCCGCTTTTGTACTGGCCGCTCTGCCCGACCGGGATGCGGGTGCCTTCCGGGAACATGATGATCCACTGGCCGTCGGCCAGGCGCCGCTTGCCGTGTTCGACGACGTGGGCGAAGGCGCGCTTGCCCTTGGAGCGGTCGATCGGGATCATGCGCAGCAGCGCCATGCCCCAGCCGAAGAACGGGATGTACAGGATCTCCTTCTTGAACACGAACACCAGCGGGCGCGGCATGTTCGGCAGCAGGAAGATGGTTTCCCAGGCCGACTGGTGCTTCGACAGCAGCACCACCGGCGCGTTGGGCAGGTTCTCGGCGCCCTTGATCTGGTAGCGGATGCCGCAGATCACGCGCGCGCACCAGACCACGAACACGTTCCAGCGCGAGGTCACCCAGAAGCGCTGGTTGTACGGCAGCGGCGCGGCCAGCAGGCAGACGAAGGACCAGACCACGGTGGCGATGAGGGTGACGGCGGCGAACAGCAGCGAGCGCAGGAACAGGGAAAAATTACGCAATACGAACTCCGGAATTCAAGGATTGGGGGCGGCCGGCGCCGCCGCCATTTTCAGCAGGTGGGTGACCATCGAAGCCAGGTCGGGAAAGGTCATGGTGCCGGGCGGCAGGCCGCCGGTGGCGTGGGTCTTTTCGCCCTTGCCGGTCAGGACCAGATAGGGCACGCAGCCGACGTTGAAGCCGGCCTGCAGGTCGCGCAGCGAGTCGCCCACCGTCGGCACGCCCTTCAGGCTGGTTTTGTAGCGCAGCGCGATTTCGGTGAACATGCCGGGCTTGGGCTTGCGGCAGTCGCAGTTGTCGATCGCCGCGTGCGGGCAGAAGAAGATGGCGTCGATGCTGGCGCCGACCTGCTGCGCCAGCGCGTGCATCTTCTGGTGGATCGCGTTGAGCATTGTCATGTCGAACAGCTCGCGCGCGATGCCGGACTGGTTCGACGCCACCACCACCCGGTAGCCGGCCTGGTTCAGGCGCGCGATCGCCTCCAGCGAGCCGGGGATCGGCAGCCATTCGCCGGGCGACTTGATGAAATCCGGCGAGTCGAGGTTGATCACGCCGTCGCGGTCGAGAATAATCAGCTTCATCGCCGGTGCTCCCATCTTAGGCGGCGAGTTTCGAAATGTCGGCCACCCGGTTCATCATGCCGTGCAGCGCCGACAGCAGCGCCAGGCGGTTGTTGCGTAGCGCCAGGTCGTCGGCCATCACCATCACGTCGTTGAAGAAGGCGTCGACGTCGTCGCGCAACTGGGCCAGCGTCTTGAGCGTGCCGGCGAAGTCGCCGCGCGCAAAAGCCGCGTCCACCTCGGGCTGCACGCGGGTGACCGCCGCCGCCAGGTTCTTCTCGGCGGTGTCGGCCAGCAGGGCCGGATCGACGCCCGCGCCGCCGCTGGCGCTGAGCGCCTCTTCGTTCTTCTTCAGGATGTTGGTGATGCGCTTGTTGGCGGCCGCCAGCGAGGCGCTCTCCGGCAGCGCGGCGAAGGCTTGCACCGCCTCCAGGCGCTGCGCGATGTCGTCCAGGCGGTCCGGGTTCTGCGCCACCACCGCCTCGATCTCGTTGGGCGAGAAGCCGCGCTCGCGCAGGATGCCGCGCAGGCGCTCGATCATGAAGGCGTAGACGTCGGCCGACGGATCCTTGAACCCGGCCACGAACGTGAACAGCTGCGCGGCGTTCGACAGCAGCGCGCCGATCGAGATCGGCAGGCGTTTTTCGAGCAGCATGCGCAGCACGCCGAGCGCGTGGCGGCGCAGCGCGAACGGATCCTTGTCGCCGGTCGGCGCCAGGCCGATGGCCCAGATGCCGACCAGGGTTTCGAGCTTGTCGGCCAGCGCCACGGCGGTGCCGGTGACGCTGCCCGGCAGCGCGTCGCCGGCGAAGCGCGGCTGGTAGTGCTCGGAGGCGGCCAGCGCCACTTCCTCGTGCTCGCCGTCGTTGCGGGCGTAATAGGTGCCCATGATGCCTTGCAGCTCGGGGAATTCGCCCACCATGTCGGTGACCAGGTCGGCCTTCGACAATTTGGCGGCGCGCATCGCCAGCGCGGCGTCGCCTTTGATCAGGGCGGCGATCTGGCCGGCCAGCGCGGCGACGCGCTCGCCGCGCGCGGCCTGGGTGCCGAGCTTGTTGTGGTAGACGATCTTGTCGAGCAGCGGCAGGCGCGATTCGAGCGTCTTCTTCTTGTCCTGCTCGAAGAAGAACTTGGCGTCGGACAGGCGCGGACGCACCACCCGCTCGTTGCCGCCGATGATGTGCTCGGGCGTCGCGGTGGCGACGTTGGAGACGATCAGGAAGCGCGAGCGCAGCTTGCCGTTGGTGTCGGTCAGCGCGAAGTATTTCTGGTTGGTCTGCATGGTCAGGATCAGGCATTCCTGCGGCACGGCCAGGAACTCGTCCTCGAAGCGGCACTCGTAGACCACCGGCCATTCGACCAGCGCGCTCACCTCGTCGAGCAGCGCCTCGGGCATCAGGACCTGGTCGGCGCCGGCTTTCTCGATCAGGGCGGCGCGGATGGCCTCCTTGCGCGCCTCGAAGCTGGCGATCACCTTGCCTTCGGCGGCCAGCGTTTCGGCGTAGTTCTCGGCGTGCGCGATGGCGATCGGGCGGGCGCCGTCGGCCATCAGGAAGCGGTGGCCGAGGCTGGTCGCGCCGGCCTTCAGGCCGAGCAGCGTCAGTGGCAGCACGCTCGCGCCGTGCAGCGCGACCAGGCTGTGCGCCGGGCGCACGAACTGGACGGTCGTACCGTCCGGGCGCTGGTAGCTCATCAGCTTAGGAATCGGCAGCTTGGCGGCCGATTCTTCCAGCGCCGCCTGCAGGCCGGTTTCGAGCTTGCTGCCGGGCGCGGTGTAGGTGTAGTAGAAGCTCTCGGCCTTGCCGTCGCCGGCGCGCTCCAGCTCGGCCACGGTGACGTCCGGAAAGCCCAGCGCGGCCAGCTTTTTCGCCAGCGGCGCGGTGCCGGCGCCGGTCGCGTCGAGGGCGACGCTAATGGGCAGCACTTTTTCGCGGATCGACTTGTCGGGCGAGCCGGCGCGCACGTTGGTGATGGAGACGGCCAGCCGGCGCGGCGTGGCGTAGGCGGTGGCGACGCTGTCGGCTTCGAGGAAGTCGCGCGTTTTCAAGCCGTTGACGATGCCGGCGGCAAAGGCCGCGCCCAGTTTGGCCAGCGCCTTCGGCGGCAGTTCTTCGGTCAGCAGTTCGATTAAGAGAGTCTGGTTCATATTGTTTATCTTGTTCTGTGGGGCTTAGGCAGCGGCGGCGGCGCCGGCCAGCATCGGGAAGCCCAGCCGTTCGCGCGAATCGTAATAGGCTTGCGCCACCAGGCGCGACAGGGTGCGCACGCGGCCGATGTAGGCGGCGCGCTCGGTCACGGAGATGGCGCCGCGCGCATCCAGCATGTTGAAGCTGTGCGAGGCCTTCATGATCTGCTCGTAGGCCGGCAGGGTCAGCTGCAATTCGATCAGGCGCTTGGCCTCGGACTCGTGGTTGGCGAATTGGGCGAACAGTAGCTCGGTGTTGGCGTGCTCGAAGTTGTAGGTCGATTGCTCGACCTCGTTCTGGTGGAACACGTCGCCGTAGGTCAGTTTCTTCTTGACGCCGTTCTCTTCCCACTCGGTCCACACCAGGTCGTAGACGTTTTCGACGCCCTGCAGGTACATCGCCAGGCGCTCGATGCCGTAGGTGATCTCGCCCAGCACCGGCTTGCAATCGAGGCCGCCGACTTGCTGGAAGTAGGTGAACTGGGTCACCTCCATGCCGTTCAGCCAGACTTCCCAGCCCAGGCCCCAGGCGCCCAGGGTCGGGCTTTCCCAGTCGTCCTCGACGAAGCGCACGTCGTTTTGCTTGAGGTCGAGGCCGAGCGCGGCCAGCGAGCCCAGATACAGGTCGAGGATGTTTTCCGGCGCCGGCTTGAGCACCACCTGGTATTGGTAGTAGTGCTGCATGCGGTTCGGGTTGTCGCCGTAGCGCCCGTCCTTGGGCCGGCGCGACGGCTGCACATAGGCGGCGCGCCAAGGCTCGGGGCCGATCGCGCGCAGGAAGGTGCCGGTGTGAAAAGTGCCGGCGCCCACTTCCATGTCGTAGGGCTGGAGCAGGGCGCAGCCTTGCTGGTCCCAGTAGGTTTGCAAGGTCAGGATGATTTGTTGAAATGTGAGCATCGTATTTTTCTGTGTGCGAATGGGGGCGCGTCGCGTGGGGTTCGCTTAAAGCGCTTAATTTTAGCGGGTTTTATAGGGCGGCTGTGACACTTCGCGTGAGTATCTGCCAACAATTTCGCGCAGGTGGCGGCTTCAGGCGGGATTTGCCCGCGCCTGGTCGCGGTTTTTGCGCCGCTCGCGCGCCAGGCGCCAGGACAGCGGCGCCGCCGACAGGCAAATGACGAGGAACAGCAGGTTGCCGTACCAGATGTAAGGCGTCAGTCCGCCCATGCCCTGCACCTCGCCGGCCAGCACGCCGCTGGTGTAGGGCGCGAGCCGGCTTTGCACCGCGCCGCGGCCGTCGATGATGGCGGTGGCGCCGCTGTTGGTGGCGCGCAGCATCGGCCGGCCGGTCTCCAGGCTGCGCATCTGCGAGATCTGCAGGTGCTGGGCGATGGCGATCGATTCGCCGTACCAGGCCAGGTTCGACAGGTTGAGCAGGATGGTGGCGGTTTGCTGGCCCGATTCGTGGGCATGGGACAGCTGGGCGGCGATCTCCTCGCCGAACAAGTCCTCGTAGCAGATGTTGGGCAGCACGCGCTGGTCGCGCACCTGGAACGGCGCCTGCACCACGGCGCCGCGGTGGAAGTCGCCCAGCGGGATCGCCATCAGCTCGACGAACCAGCGGAAGCCGCCCGGGATGAATTCGCCGAACGGCACCAGGTGGTGCTTATCGTAGCGGTACGGTTGCGGCGCCTCGGGATCGATGCCGAGCGCGCTGTTGGCGTACTGGCCGGGGGCGTCCGACAGCGGTATGCCGAGCAGCAGATGGCTGCCCGATTCCCGCGCGAAGCGCGTCAGCGAGGGCAGGTAGTCGGCTTCGAGCTGTTGCGGGAACAGGGCGATCGCCGTCTCCGGCGTGGCGATCAGGTCGGCCGGGGCGGCGCTGATGGCGGCGCGGTACATGGCGAGCGCGCCGGCGATGTGGGCGCCGGCGAATTTCTCATCCTGCGCGACGTTGCCCTGCAACAGGCGCACGCTGATCGGGCGCCCGACCGGATGGGTCCAGCTGACGTGCTGCAGCGCGAGGCCGGCCGCGGCGACGGCGC
>JACMLV010000409.1 GCA_014379395.1 Burkholderiaceae bacterium | reverse complement strand
CTCTCGATGACGATGCTGATCGACGAGGTGGCGCCGGCGGGCAAGCGCAGCGATGCCGGCTTCGCGATGATGGCGTCGAAGCGCGCCGCGGCCAGGCGCAGCGGCGCCAGCGTCAGGTTGTAGACGGTGCTGAATTTGCACGGCACCCCGCGCACCGGCGCCGATTGCATGATGGCGCCGCGCCTGAGCGTGGCGACGGGCGCGTCGGCCGCGCCCGGCTCGACGCGGACAATCGAGCACGAGGGGAAGGGGCGCAGGTAGTGCGGGTGGTTCGTCTCCAGCAGCGACTCGGTGAACTGCGGGTAGCTGTCCTCGATCTGCTTGGCCACGCGCGCGGTGAGCAGGGCGAACGATTGGATCAGATGCTGGGTGTGCGGGTCTTCGCACTGGCCCTCCGCGATCATCAACTTGCCCGCCGTCTTCGGGTAGCGGCGCGCGAATTCGACCATGTTGCGGTTGAAAAGACTCAGTTCCCGCTCGTAGAACGGCAGTAATTTTTCCATGCTCGCGCCCCTGTCGGCCCCGCATTAAAAGTTACATGCTGGCATCAAAGCAGATCGGAATATTGACTATTGGCAATAAGCGGGGCGGGCGTTTACCCGATGCCAGCTGGACGTCTGCCCGGGCAGCGGCGCAGTGGCGTTGGCGCGGCGAGAATATGTCGGCTCATCGCGCCTGTAGAAAAGTGGGGCAACGTACAGACCACCGGATTTGCCCTGCCTATGCTCGGAATCGAGTCGCTACCGATCCCGCACGACGATTCGAACCTCTGAGAGCAAAGGAAAGACTATGCAACTGACAGACAAAGTCGCCCTCATCACGGGCGCGGCCAGCGGCATCGGCAAGGAAATCGCGATCGAATTTGCGCGCGAGGGCGCCAAGGTCGTCATCGCCGACCTGGCGCGCGAGGCGGCCGAGGCGAGCGCCAACGAAATCACCCAAAACGGCGGGCGCGCGATGGCGGTGGCGATGGACGTCACCAGCGAGGCCCAGGTCGAGCAGGGCGTGGCGCAGGCGGTCTCCAACTTCGGCGGCGTCGATATATTGGTCAGCAACGCCGGCATCCAGATCATCAGCCCGGTGGTCGACTTCAGCTTCGAGAATTGGAAGAAGATGCTGGCGATCCACCTCGACGGCGGTTTTCTCACCACCCGCGCCTGCATGCGCGAGATGATCAAGGCCGGCAAGGGCGGCGCCATCATTTATATGGGCTCGGTGCACTCGCACGAGGGTTCGCTGCTCAAGAGCGCCTATGTGGCGGCCAAGCATGGCCTGCTCGGTCTGGCCCGCGTGGTGGCGAAGGAGGGCGCCAAGGATCGGATCCGCGCCAACGTGATTTGTCCCGGATTTGTGCGCACGCCGCTGGTCGACAAGCAAATCCCCGAGCAGGCCGCGCAATTGCACATCAGCGAGTCCGACGTCGTCAAGAACGTGATCCTCAAGGACACCATCGACGGCGAATTCACCACCACGCAGGATGTGGCCCAGCTCGCGCTGTTCCTGGCCGCCTTCCCGTCGAACGCGCTGAACGGCCAGTCGATCGTCGTCAGCCACGGCTGGCATATGCAATAGCGGGGGCGGCTGCCGATTTGAATCTGCCCCGAGTAGCCGCGTGGGCACGATACCGCCGTGCCTCGGCGGCCCCGCCCACCCTACGGTGTGGCGTATGTAGTGCGGATTGGGTAGGGTGGGCACGGCTTTATCGTGCCCACGCGGTTACTCCGGCACATTTAAATCCCCAGAGTCAGCCCAGTCATGTGCTATCACGCCGTCGCGAACATAGCGGTGAAAAGTCGAATAGGGCCAGTCGGCAACCGTCCTCGCATACCCATGCTTGACCGGATTGTGATGGAGATAGTCGACATGCCGGGCGAAATCATCGTCATCGCGGATTTGATGCTCCCAAAAACGCCGCTGCCAAATAGTTGATTCCCGGTGCTTTTGTTTCGATGGGCTGATCAAGTTCGCTCGTCGATAATTTTCACGGCACGCGAACGACACATGGCGTTTGATGAGCATCCAGCGAGTTGAGAAATTGGCGTCGTCTTCAGGCAACGTCCAGACGCAATGCAGATGATCGGGCAGCAAGACCCAAGCATCGATGTCAAACGGATACTGCAATCGCACGGATGTAATTGCGTTGTGCAGGGCGTTGCGGATCGCGTCGTCGCAAAAAATCTTCTGCCGCCGATAGGCGAGCACCGTAAAAAAGAAGGTGCCTCCGGCATGCAATGCGCGTCGATAGCGGGACATGGTATCGATTGTACGATGGACCGCGTGGGCACGATACAGCTGTGCCCACCCTACGGTATGGCGTATGTAGCAGGGTGGGCGGGGCCGCCGAGGCACGGCAGTATCGTGCCCACGCGGTCGATTGTTGCTCCCCCCGCAGCCCTAGAAGAAAACGGCGGTGCGGGTGGTGATGGCGGAGGTGTTGCCGTACGGCGCGGTGGCGCGCACCGAGCCGGTGGTGGCGACGCCGTCGTCGAGCTTGTTGTCGATCTGCTCGGCGAACGATTCGGGCAGGTTGTCGAAGCGGATGCCGTTGCCGGCCCGTCCGCCGACGGCGTCGTTGTAGATGTAGACCGCGCCGCCTTGCGCGCTGGTCATGAATTGGGTGGTGCCGTTGTAGGAGCCGGTGATGAAGCCGCCCAGCGCCAGGTGCTGCGGCGCGAGCGCGTATTCGCCGATCTGGCCGTCGCCGTTGCCGTTGCCGGCCGAGTTCGGCACGTGGCTGGTGCCGAGCGCGTCGTCGCCGGGCAGGGCGCGGAATTTGTCCTGGTAGGCGTTGACCGCCGCCGACAGCGAGTTCGATTGCTGGATGATGTTTTTGACCTTGGCGCTGTCGATCAGCCCCTGGCCCTTGAGCACGCCGCCCAGCAGCAGGCCGATGATGACCAGCACGATGGCGATTTCAACCAGCGTAAAGCCGCGTTGCGCCGTCTTGCGCTGTCGCTTTTGTTGCATGTGGATACCTCTGAATAAATTTCCCGAGCGCATAAGTCTAGCGCAAACCGAAGACAGCCGCACGGCGGGCTCATGGTTCGTGCGCGGCCCTGTTGGGGCCGTCTTCCCGCCCTGTTTCACGTTCTTTTTCGCCTTGGCGCGCGGCGATTTGGTCGAGCCGTTCGGACAGGAATCGCAGCTCGTGCGGGTCGCTGATCTGGCCGCTTCGCAGCAGGGCGCCGATCAACAGGCGCGCGCTGTCGAGCTCGTCCATGTCTTCCAGGATGAAGGCTTCCATTTCGCGCGCCCAGGCCGGCACGTCGGCGCCATTGGCGCGCAGCCGGATATCCTGCGCGTAGCGGCGCGCGAGCGGCAGGTCGTGCAGCCGGTGGCGCGCGACGAGGGCCGCGTGCGCCAGCCACGGCCAGCGCCGGTCCGGGTCGTCCTGGAAGCGCAGGTGGACGAAGTCGAGCATCTGGCGCACCCGCGCCGGATCGGCCACGGCGGCGTAGACCTCGCTCGCCGCCAGCAGCGGATACTGGCCGCGCGGATCGAGTTCGAGCATGCGCGCCAGCCACGCTTGCACGGCGCCGTAGTCGAGCCGCGCCAGCGCCAGCTTGATGCCGGGCTGGTCGTCGTAGCTTTGCAGGTACAGCATCATCGACTTCGACAGCGCGATCGGTTCGCCCAAGCTAAGCAGACGCAGCGTGGCCAGCGACGGTGGCGCGGGCAGCGCGCGCATCTGGATCGCGGCGGGCGGCTGCGCGGCGTGCCACAGCAGTTGCGCGGCGAGCGCCAGCGCCAGCAGCGGCCAGAGCGGTTTCGGCAGGGCGGACAGCGGCTTGGTTGGCGTCATTTAGATATTTTTCCGATACAGGTCGAACAGGGCCGCCGTCGTCAGCAGCGCGATGTAGATGGCGCTCTGGGCGAGGATGGCGAGCAGCGCGTGCGGGTCGCCGCTGTGATAGAGCAGCCAGTCGGTGCGGGTGAACTGGTCGAGCCGCGGCAGCAGCGCGGCGATCAGGTCGATGCCGGCGGCGATTACCTGTTGTGATACGGACGTCGAGTCCCCCTGAGCGCCGTGCCCGAGCAATTGCAGCGCGCCGGTCGAGCGCGCCAGCAGGTAGAAGCCGCCGACGGCCGCCAGCGCCGGCATCGCCTGATGCAGGCTGAGCGCGCACAGCAGGCTGAACGCGGCGACGATCCACAGTTCGCACAGCAGCGAGGCGGCCCACAGCGCGCCTTGCGCCGGCGGCGCGACAAACAGCAGCAGCGCGCCGAACAGCAGCGCCGGCAGCAGCGCCAGCGCGCCGAAGCCGGCCAGCTTGCCGAGCAGGTAGGCCGCGCGCGGGATCGGCAGCGCCAGCAGCATGTCGAGGCCCTTGTCGTTGGCTTCGCGCACCAGGCTGGTGACGACGAAAGTGGCGATCAGGAACACGCCGGCCAGGCGCAGCAGCGCCGCCAGCAGCGCGGCCTGGACTTCGCGGCTCTCGGTCAGCGCCAGTTCGTTCAGAAAGCCGCTCAGGCCGATGCCGGCCAGCGCGGCCAGCGCCAGCAGCCAGATCAGGCGGTTGCGCAGCGCTTCGAGCAGCGTGTAGCGGGCGATGATGGCGCTCGGGCGCAGCAAATTCGGCATTGGATTCGTCATGGCAGCCTCTGCGCCGCGACCATGCGGCTGAACAGGATGTTGGGCGAGAGCCAGAGCACGACGTCGTCGAATTCGCCGCCCGGGCTGGTCGCGCCGGCGCCGATGGTGCGTGTCACAAAGTTGACGCCGGCCGCGGCCGCGTTGGTTTGCTCGTCGAGGTTGCCGGTCACGGCCGCCGCCGCCGGGATGCCCAGCTCGCCGGTCGCGCCGAAGCCGTTTTTGCCGTGCGAGACGATCACGGCCGGGATGTCGTTGGCCGCCGTGGCCGCCGTCAGGGCGCCGGCGGCGTCGCGCGTCTGCACGCTGATGTCGCGCGGCGTTTTCAGGGTGAAACGGGCGGCGCTGTCGGCGAAGGCCGGCGTCACGCTGTAGCGGAACAGGTGGTTCCAGCCGTCGAGCTTGGACAGGCCGAGCGTGGCCCATGGCAGAAAGCCCTGGCGCTTTTCCTCGTTGCAGACGGTGCCGGCGCGGTCTTCGAGTCCGTTGGCGGCGGACGCGGCCGGGCAGGGCAGGTAGCCGTTGCGCAGCGCGAAGCCGATCAGCGCCTCGCGCGCCTCGTCGAGCGCGCGTTGCGTCTCGCCCACCTTGCGCTGCTCGATTTGCATCGTCAGCGGCGTGACCAGGCCGCCGATGATGAAGCCGACGATCACCAGCACGATGGCGATTTCGACCAGGCTGAAGCCGCGTTCGGATCGTTTCATTGCCGTCTCGTTGAGTCCCATGTCTTATGGCAGGCTACCGGCGCTGCGCATGCGCTGGTACAACAGCGGCAGCGGCAGCCAGGTCAGCAGGTCGTCGAATTCGCCGCCGGCCAGCGCCGGATCGTCGCCGGCCGGGCGGCTGATGAAATGCAGCGCGGCGGCGTCGTTGGCCTGCTCGTCGAGATTGCCGGCGGCGGCGTTCGCTTGCGGCGCGCCCAGCAGGTCGGCGCCGAAATTGTTCTTGCCGTTCGAGAACAGCACCGCCGGCGCGCATGGGAGCGCCAGTCCGCAAGCGGGATTGCCGGCCAGATAACGCAGCTGGCCGCCGGCGTCGCGCGTTTGCACCGTCTTGGTCGCCACCGCCTGCACCGACTGGATCGGCGCGCGCGTGTATTCGGGCGTCACGCTGTAGCGCAGCAGCTTGCCCCAGGCATCGCCCGGCTCCAGCCCGAGCGCGAGCCACGGCAGGAAGCCGGTGCAGGCCGCCACGGACGCGCACGCCGCCGGATTTTCGCGGCCGTCGAGGGCGCTCGCCGCCGGGCGCGGCAGACGGCCG
>JACMLV010000408.1 GCA_014379395.1 Burkholderiaceae bacterium | reverse complement strand
CTGGACCCGGAATGCACGCCGTCGGCGCGCGTGCTGGCCGAGCTGCGCGCCGGGGACGGCTCGTTCGCCGCCTTCGGCCTGCGCCAGAGCCGGGCGCACGCCGCCTGGTTCCGCGCCCATCCCTTGACGCCCGAGCAAGTGGCCGGCTTCGACGCGCTCGCCGCGCAATCGATCGAGGAACAAGCCGCGATCGAACGCACCCCGGCCGGCGAATTCGACGCCTACGTCGCCGCCTACCGCGCCAGCACCCTGTGCCCGCACTGCTAGTGTAGTGTCCTTCGACGAGACGCCCCTTGCTCACCTTTTTCAATGAACAGCACGGCCTGCACCACGGCCGCCACGAATGCTTCCGCGGCGACCTGGTGCCCTGCTTCGACAACCCGCAGCGCGCCACCACCCTGCTGGCCGAACTGGAGCGGCGCAACCTGGGGAACATCGTCACGCCGCACAAGATGCCGTTGATGTCGCTCGAGCGCATCCACAGCCCGCGCTACCTGCACTTCCTGCGCCACGCGTGGAGCGACTGGGTCGCGCTCGACCCGGCCAACGCCGCCAAGGACGCGCTGCCCTCGGTGTGGCCGGTGCGCGGCCTGCGCAGCGATATCGAGCCGGACAACTTCACGGGCAAGCTCGGCCTGTATTCGATGGACAACGGCACCCCGCTCACGGCCGGCACCTGGAGCGCGGCCAAGACCGGCGCCGACTGCGCGATCAACGCCGCCCACGCGCTGCGCCTGGGCGAGCGCGCCACCTTCGCCCTGACGCGCCCGCCCGGCCACCACGCCGGCGCCGATTTTTTCGGCGGCTACTGCTTCCTCAACAACGCCGCGCTGGCGGCCCAGCACCTGCTCGACGACGGCGCGCGCCGGGTCGCCATCCTCGACCTCGACTACCACCACGGCAACGGCACCCAGAGCATCTTCTACCAGCGCGACGACGTGCTGTTCGTCTCGATCCACGCCGACCCGCGCAGCGACTACCCGTTCTACCTCGGCCACGCCGACGAAACCGGGGCCGGCAAGGGCATTGGCCACAACCTGAACCTGCCGCTGCCGGCCGGATCGAGCTCGGCGACCTGGTTCGCGGCGCTGGAGACGGCCTGCCTGCGCCTGGCCGGCTACGCCCCGGACGCGCTGGTGGTCTCGCTCGGCGTCGACACCTACGCCGGCGATCCGCTGTCGACCTTTAAGCTGCAAAGCGGCGACTTCCTGCGCGTGGGCGAACGCATCGCCTACCTCGGCTTGCCGACCGCCTTCATCCTCGAGGGCGGCTACGCGCTCAAGCAAATCGGCGTCAACGTCGTCAACGTGCTCGAAGGCTTCGAGACCGGCGACTGAGCCGCCCGCCCGTGTACACAAGCATCCCCGCACACCCAAGGCACCCCATGATCAACTGGCAATGGCGGGCGTTTGCGCAACTCGACGGCGCGGCACTGTATCAGGCGCTCGAACTGCGCCAGCAAGTCTTCATTCTCGAGCAGCGCTGCCTGTACGCGGACATCGACGGCTATGACCTCGAGGCCTGGCACCTGCTCGGCTGGCGCACCTCGAACGGTCGGCGCGAACTGGCCGCCTACCTGCGCTGCCTGGCGCCGGGCGCGAAATTTCCCGAGATGTCGCTCGGCCGCGTGCTGACGGCGCCGCAAGCGCGCGGCCTCGGCTTCGGCAAGCTGCTGCTCGCCGAAGCCATCGCGCAAGCGACCCGGCAATATCCCGGCCACGCGATCCGCATCGGCGCCCAGCACCACTTGGAGCGCTTTTATCAGGGCTTCGGCTTTCAGACCATCAGCGCGCCCTACGACGACGAGGGCATTCCCCACGTCGACATGCTGCGTCCTTAAGCGATCCGGACGGACGAGGCGGCACGGCGCCGCCGGTACAGGCCGATGCCGGCAAGCCCCAGGCTCAGCATGGCCAGCGCGCTCGGCTCGGGCACCGGCGACAGGAAGCGGCGGATCTCGCCGCCGCCGAACTCGGTCGTATGGAGGTTGAAATAGGCCTGGCCCAACCCGATGCCGTACAGCAAAGCCGCCTCGGCGCTGGCGGGCGTGCCGCCGTTCGCGCTGATGAAGGCGGGGTTGTAGGTGCCCGGCGCCAGCAGATCGAGCAACGCGTTATAGCTCCCCGCTTGCACGCCGAGTGGAAAGCCGACGAAGGTGGGCACTGTGGTGGCGACGCCGGCGGTGCCGCTCAACGGGACGCTGGTGCAGCAATGGATGTGCGCCGCGGTCGTGTTGCCGAGCAGGCCGGCGAAGTTGGCGCTCAGCATCATCGTATTGGCGACGTCGTCGATCACGAAGGTCGCCGAACCGGTTCCCGGCGAAGCGTTCGGCGGCGATTCGGCCGGCCCGCTCAGGACGGCGTTGTAGGTGAGCACGGTGGCGGCGCCGAACGGCGCGGCGGCCAGCAGCGGCGCGGCCAACGCCAGCATGGATAGGATTCGTTTCATCAGTGTCTCCCGGTTGTGGTTCAAGTTCGATGTCGGAAAACGGCTCGGGTTCCGAATGCCGGCTCCGCATGCGCGGCCCACGGACGACATAACGGAAAACGGAAGAAGACGGATTGGCGGCATCGAATTTTGCGAAACACCCGCGGCCCCGCAGCCGGTCCGCAATACATTTCCCAAATTAATTGACCAAAAAAAAGCCCGCTACGAGAGCGGGCTAAATCCAATTCTTGGAAGAGTTGGAGGAGACAGGTGCAATTATGGCGGACCGGGAGTTTTAATTCCAATTGATGTTTCGAATATCAATTATAGACTTTGTGAATATTGCAAAATGCATCGAGTCTTATGTCTTATATATAATCTCGAATTAAGTACCCGTCATATCCGCGTCATATCCGTTTATTACAATGCGGCGAATGAAATTTTTTCATGCACCGAATTTGTTTCATTCACCAATCCGGTGCATATAATTGCCCGGCGCGAGTCCGTGTCGGCGCTGTTTCCATAGCAAAAGCACTGCGCCGCAACGCCAAGTCTGCCATCTGCTGAAGATGGCACGCCATTTGCATAAATAAAACAAGATGGCATGCCGATCAATTTTTTATGGGGGTACTACCCATGCGCAATAACCTTCCCGTTACCAACATCGAGTACATACTAAAAGACTCGGACATGGTGGTTTCAAAAACGGATTTGCACGGAAACATCACTTATGCAAATCGGGATTTCATCGAAATCAGCGGCTATTCCGAAGCGGAGTTATTAGGCGCGCCGCAAAACATTCTGCGCCACCCGGATATGCCGGAAGAGGCGTTTGCCGATATGTGGCGCTCGCTGAAAAGCGGCAAGGCCTGGACCGGCATCGTCAAAAACCGCAGCAAGAACGGCAATTTCTATTGGGTCGAGGCGAACGCCGCGCCGGTCATGGACAACGGCCGCATCACCGGCTACACGTCGATCCGCGTCAAGCCCAGCCGGGAGCAGGTCGCCGCCACAGAACAAGCCTACCGCAGCGTCAAGAGCGGCAGCGGCGAGCTGGAAATCCGCAATGGGATGGCGCTGCGGCGCACCTTGTTCAGCCGCTGCTATTTGCCCAAGACGCTGTCGATCAAGGCCAAGATGGGCGTCTCGGCCGGCGCGCTGATGCTGTTGTTCGGCTTCAACGCCTTGACCGCCGGCAACGCCGATTACGCGGCCTGGTCGCGCGTGGCCGGCGCCCTCGGCATGCTGCTGGCCGGCTTGTCCGCCGTCCTGCTGTACCGCGACGCGGTGACGCCGCTCGCGCGCATCCGCCAGGATGTCGAGCGCATGAGCGTGGGCGACCTGACCGGCAAGATCGCCTCCGACGGCAACGACGAGCTGGCCGGCCTGGTGCAGACCCTGCGCATCCTGCAAACCAACGTCAAGCTGCTGGTCGGCCAGATCAAGGAGGCGACCGCGCTGGTCAACGACGGCGCGGCCGAGATCGCCAGCGGCAACCTCGACCTGTCCGGGCGCACCGAAGCGCAGGCGAGCTCGCTCGAACAAACCGCCTCCTCGATGGAGCAGCTGACCGGCACCGTCAAGCAAAACGCCGACAACGCGGGCGAAGCGAACCGGCTGGTGGCGGCCACCTCCGACATCGCCGTCAAGGGCGGCGCGGCGGTCGAGCAGGTGGTCGAGACGATGGACTCGATCCGCCAAAGCTCGAGCAAGATCGTCGAGATCATCGGCGTGATCGACGGCATCGCCTTCCAGACCAACATCCTGGCGCTGAACGCCGCCGTCGAGGCGGCGCGGGCCGGCGAACAGGGCCGCGGCTTCGCCGTCGTCGCCACCGAGGTGCGCAGCCTGGCGCAGCGCTCGGCCAGCGCGGCCAAGGAGATCAAAACCCTGATCAACGACTCGGTCGGCCGCATCGAAGCCGGCAGCAAGGTCGTCGACGACGCCGGCAAGACGATGATCGAGATCGTCGCCTCGGTGAAGCGGGTGGCCGGCTACATGCACGACATCACCGACGCCAGCCAGGCGCAAAGCACCGGCATCGAGCAGGTCAACCGGGCCATCACGCACATGGACGAGGCCACCCAGCAGAACGCGGCGCTGGTCGAACAGGCGGCCGCCGCGGCCGGTTGCATGCAGGATCAGGCCGTCAAGCTCGAACAGCTGGTCGACACCTTCAAGCTGGTGGCGGGCGAGACGACAGGCAGCTTCAAGGCGGCGGCCCCGGCGGCGCGCAGGACGATGGCGCTGGCGTAGCCGGAACGGCGCGGGACGGCGCGGCGCAGTCCCACGCAAAACGGGCGCAACCGAATCGGTCGCGCCCGTTTTTTTTACGACTCAGCTTGCTTGCCGGCCGCGCGCCAATCCGGCATCAGATTTCGACCTGGGTGCCCAGTTCGATCACCCGGTTGGTCGGGATCTGGTAGTAGTCGGCGGCGCCGCGCGCGTTGCGCGACATGGTCACGAACAGGTGCTCGCGCCACGGCGCCATGCCGGCGCCCGGGGTCGAGATCACGGTCTGGCGCGCGATGAAGAACGAGGTTTCCATCATCTCGAAATCGAGCCCGTGCTTGGAACACAGGGCCAGCACGTTCGGAATGTCGGGCTCGTCCTTGAAGCCGTAATGCACGTTCAGCTGATAGCACTGGTGGCCCAGGTCGTCGATGCTGACCTGCTTCTCCGGCGCCACCCACGGCACCTCCTTCATGTGCACGGTCAAAAACACCACGCGCTCGTGCAGCACCTTGTTGTGCGACAGGTTGTGCAGCAGCGCGTGCGGCACGCCGTCGCTTTCGCCGCGCAGGAAGATGGCGGTGCCGGGCACCCGCGGCGGCGGCGCGATGAACAGCGAGGACAGGAAATCGTCGAGCGGAATGGCGTGCTTTTCCAGGTTCTGGAACACCAGCTGGCGGCCGCGCTTCCAGGTCAGCATGACGCTGAACAGGATCGCGCCGAGCAGCAGCGGAAACCAGCCGCCGTGGAACAGTTTGAGCGCGCTGGCCGAGAAGAAGGCGATGTCGATGGCCAGGAAAAAGCCGGTCGCGCCCCAGCACAACAGCGGATTCAGATTCCAGCGGTAGCGGATCACGAAGAAGGTCAGGATGGTCGTCGCCAGCATGGTCGCGGTGACGGCGATGCCGTAGGCGGCGGCCAGGTTCTCCGACGAGCCGAAACCGACCACCGCCAACAGCACCACGCACAGTTGCAGCCAGTTGACGACCGGAATATAGATCTGCCCGATCTCGCTCTCGGAGGTGTGGCGCACCCGCATGCGCGGCAGGAAGCCGAGCGCGATGGCCTGCTTGGTCATCGAAAAGGTGCCGGAGATGGTCGCCTGCGAGGCGATCACGGTCGCCATCGTCGACAGGATCACCAGCGGATAGACGCTCCAGGCGCCCAGTTGCTGGTAGAACGGATTGGAAATGGCGTCCGGGTTGGCCAGCAGCAGGCCGCCCTGCCCGAGGTAATTCAAGGCCAGCGCCGGGAAAGTGATCAGGAACCAGGCCATGCGGATCGGCTTTTTGCCGAAGTGGCCCATGTCGGCGTACAGCGCCTCGGCGCCGGTGAAGGCCAGCACCACCGCGCCCAGCGCGATGAAGGCGATCAGGCGGTTGTCCAGCATGAACTGCAGCGCGTGCCACGGGTTGAGCGCGGCCAGGATCTGCGGCGCCGCCACGATGTTGACAATGCCCATCACGGCCAGCGCGGCGAACCAGACCACCATGATCGGCGCGAACCAGCGCCCGATGCCGGCCGTGCCGTGCGACTGCACCGAGTACAGCGCGACCAGCACCACGATGGTGAGCGGCACCACGTAGCGCGACAAGGCCGGGGTGGCCACCTCGAGTCCCTCGATGGCCGACAGCACCGAAATGGCCGGGGTGATCACGCTGTCGCCATAAAACAACGTGGCGCCGAACACGCCCACCACCGACAGCGGGAAATACCAGCGCGACTGCCGCGTCACCGACGACAAGGCCAGCGCCATCAGGGCCATGATCCCGCCCTCGCCGCGGTTGTCGGCGCGCAGCACCAGGGTCACGTATTTGAGCGAAACGATCAGGGTCAGGCCCCAGAAGATCAGGGAAACCGTGCCCAGCAGGTTGGCCGGCGTGAGCGCCAAGCCGTGTTCGGGGGCGAAGATGGTCTTGAGCGTGTACAGCGGGCTGGTGCCGATATCGCCATAGACGATTCCGACCGCGGCCAGTGTCAGCGCGACGAGGCTGCTTTTTTTATGTGGCGACGTCAAGGTGATCCCCGAAATTTGTTTTGGTGCATCGCACAATAAGAGAAGTATTGGTAAAAAGCAAGGGGATTCCGGCCGGTCCGTGGTAGCCGCGCCGCGCCGGCGCCACGCTGGATATTACTCCTGAAAAAGTGAAAACGGGGCGGCCGCCGGAGGGCCGCGGCGCTTTCAACGATAATGACGGCTCTGCCGCGCTTGAGCGGCGCTCGTTTCGGCTTTGCATATGAATCCAGGCATGTTGTACGCCTCCCTCGCATTTTTCTGCTGGGGCTTGTTCCCGCTGTACTTCCACGCCATCGGCGACGTCGCGCCGCTGGAAATCCTGGCCCACCGCATGCTCTGGTCGCTGCTGTTCCTGGGCCTGGTGCTGGGCGCGCGCCGCCAATGGGGCTGGCTGGGCCAGCTGGCCCGCCAGCCGCGCGTGGTGGCCGGCTTCGTCGCCAGCGCCCTGCTGTTGTCGGGCAACTGGTTCATCTACATCTGGGCCGTCAACAACGGCCATGTGATCGACGCCAGCCTCGGCTATTTCATGACGCCGCTGCTCAACGTCATGCTCGGCTTTCTGCTGCTGCATGAGCGGCTGCGCCGCCTGCAATGGGTGGCGGTCGGGCTGGCCGCCTGCGGCGTGGCCTGGCTCGCCTGGCAAACCGGGCAGATGCCGTGGATCGCGCTGGCCCTCGCGGGCACCTTCGGCGCCTATGGCCTGATGCGCAAAACCGCCGCGCTGGGCGCGCTCGAAGGCCTGTCGTTCGAAACCCTGATCCTGTTTCCGGCCGCGTTCGGCTATCTGGCCTGGCTCTGGCTGCACGGCGAGAGCACCTTCGTCGGCACGGCCTCGAACACCACCCGCGCCTTGCTGGTGGCGTCCGGCCCGATCACCGCGATCCCGCTGCTGCTGTTCGCCGCCGGCGCGCGGCGCCTGCCGCTCTCGTCGCTGGGCCTGCTGCAATACGTGGCGCCGACCATGCAGTTTCTGCTCGGCGTGTGGCTGTTCAACGAGAGCTTCGGCCAGGCGCGCCTGCTCGGCTTCGTCGCCATCTGGAGCGCGCTGGCGCTGTTCGCGGCCGAGGGGCTGTGGGCCGGGCGGCGCAGCAAGGCCTAGTGTAGTGTTGTGCTCTTCTTGCGACATAAAAATGCGTCTTTTCCGCCGATACCGCGTCAAAAATCCTCGCAATACCGAGGTATTGCTGCGGTTTTTTCCTTGTCTCGGCGAAAAATCCGCTATTTTTATAAGTCGCAATCAGCGCGCAACACTACACTAGGAGAACGACGATGAGCAAGCAAAAGCAAGGCGGCGGACAGAGCAAGCAATCGGCCCCCGAGAGCGGCAGCAAGGGCGGCGCGCAGGATGCGCGCAACGTCAAGGACGTCAAGGACGCGGGCGTCGCTGGCAAGGTCGGCGGCAAGGGCGGCGGCGCCAAGCAAAAGCGCAAGCATTGACGGCGGCGCGGCGGCGCGGTTCATGTACGCCCGCGTTGGTTATGCCGTCACGGCGATGGTTCTCGTCATCGCCGTGGCGGCGCGCCTGCGTCTCCTGGTTTTGGCCGGGTTGTCCAACACGGCGCGCATCGTTGGCTGCTTGTTGCGGCCTGGGTGTAACAAGCTGTAACTCCCTGGTTTTTGGAGTCGTTTTTTCTTATAGTAGGGAGGTTAACGCTCAGGAGACGTGCGATGAGAACCTTGTTGGCCGTAATGGCGATGGCGGCGCTGGCCGGATGCGTCGTCGCGCCCACGCCCGGATACTACACAGCCGCGCCGCAGCCCTACGATCCCTACCAGTGGCATACGGTGCCGTCCGAGCAGGGGCGGGCCGCGCCCGCTTACCCGTCGCGCAGCTATTCGACCTATGAGCCGGTGTATGCCGCGCCGCCGGTGTACGTGGCGCCGCCCGTGTATCAGCCGTATTACTACGAACCGGCGCTGACCTTCGGGCTGGGCGTACTCATCGGCAATTCATGGGGCCGCGGCTCCCATGGCGGCGGCCACCGCCGCTTCCGCTCGCGCCGCTAGTGTAGTGTTGCGCGCTGATTGCGACTTATAAAAATAGCGGATTTTTCGCCGAGACAAGGAAAAAACCGCAGCAATACCGAGGTATTGCGAGGATTTTTGACGCAGTATCGGCGGAAAAGACGCATTTTTATGTCG
>JACMLV010000407.1 GCA_014379395.1 Burkholderiaceae bacterium | reverse complement strand
TCGTCGGCCGCGCGCTCGATCGGCGTGTCGGCGTTCTTGCCGATGTTCAAGCCCAACACGCCGTCGCGGTTCTGGTAAAACTTGGACGAGCGCACGTTGGCGACGAAGGCGTCGACGCCGCCGTTGTTAAAACCCATCCGGTTGATGATCGCGTTCGCCTGCGGCAGGCGGAAAATGCGCGGCTTCGGATTGCCCGGCTGCGGCCGCGGCGTGACGGTGCCGACCTCGATCGAACCAAAGCCCAGCTCGGCGAGCGCGTCGATGTAGGCGCCGTCCTTGTCGAGGCCGGCGGCCAGGCCGACCGGATTGGGGAAGGCGATGCCCATCACCGTGCGCGGATCGGCGGCCGGCTTTTTAATCAGCCGCGTCAGGCCCAGCGCGCTGGCGCGTTTCAGGGTCGGCAGGGTCAGGTTGTGGGCCGCTTCGGGGTCCATTGCGAACAGCAGGGGGCGGGCCAGGGAGTACAGGGAATGTTGGGACATGGGACACTTTTGGTTGATGCGGGTAGCGCCTGCGATGTGCGCGTGAATCAGTGCAACTCAGTGCAAATGCGTGCCGGCCCGCCATTGGATTGGCCGGTATTTTACCGGAGCGTGGCGCTTCCGGTAACGAAGTTGGGGAAATGCGGAGGCGGCCGCGGCTCAGGGAGCGGGGGCGAGTAGGCTCCAGCTGCCCTTGATGCGCGCTTCGAGGGGCTTGAAGTTGATCTTGTAGGCCATTTTCTGGCTTTGCTCGATCCAGTAGCCCAGATAGACATACGGCAGGTTCAGTTCGCGCGCCTGGGCCAGCTGCCACATCACGTTATAGGTGCCGTAGGAGGCGCCGGCCACGTCCGGATCGTAATAGGTGTAGACCGAGGACAGGCCGTCGGCCAGCACGTCGATGATGCTGACCATGCGCAGCCGGCCGTCCGCTTCGCGGAATTCGATCAGGCGGGTGTCGACCCGGCTTTGCAGCAGGAATTGCGAATACTGGTCGCGGCTGTCCTGATCCATGCCGCCGCCGGCGTGGCGCGTGCTTTGGTAGCGCAGGTAGAGTCGGTAGTGCTCGTCGGTGAACGCCAGCGCGGCGGCGCTGGTCTGCAAGTCGTTATGGCGGGCCCAGGCGCGGCGCTGGGCGCGGTTCGGCGTGAATTCGGCCGCCACCACGCGCACCGGGATGCAGGCCTGGCAGCCGTCGCAATAGGGGCGGTAGGTGAACACGCCGCTGCGCCGGAAACCGTTCCTGACCAATTCCGAGTACACGCCCGAATCGATCAGATGCGACGGCGTCGCCACCTGCGAGCGCGCCTGGCGGTGCTCCAGGTAGCTGCACGGGTAGGGCGCAGTCGTGTAGAACTGCAAGGTCGAAAAGGGCAGATCGTTTAAATGCGTCATGCACGTCCTGTCGGGGCGGGTTGCAACAGCTATCAACAGCGGTTTTTTATATGATATCCGGCTTGGCGCGCAGCGGCACGGACGATCCGAATTTACCGCAGCCGCCCGCCGGCCGCAATTGAGCGCCACGTTTTGATTTGCGGTTCTTCAATCGCCGCTTGCAGGTGCGCGATGAAGCGCCGGCGCGAAATCGGCTCCGCGCCCAGCGAGGCCAGGTGGCCGGTTTCCTGCTGGCAGTCGATCATCGCCACGCCTTCGCTTTTCAGAAAGCGCACCAGGTGGGCCAGCGCGATCTTGGAGCCGTCGGTGACGCGCGCGAACATCGATTCGCCGTAAAACATGTGCCCGATCGACACGCCGTAGGCGCCGCCCACCAGTTCGCCGTCCAGCCACAGTTCGGATGAGTGCGCGTAGCCGAGCCGGTGCAGGCCGCAATAGCCGGCGATGATCTCTTCCGAAATCCAGGTGCCCGGCTCGTCCTTGCGCGGCGCCGCGCAGGCCCGCATCACGGCCTCGAAATCGCGGTCGAAGCACAACTGCCAGCGGCCGTCGGCGTAGGCGCTGCGCTCGACCTTGCGGATCGCCTTTTTCAGACTGTCGGAGACGCGGAAATCGTCCGTCATCAGCACCATGCGCGGGTCGGTGCTCCACCATAGAATCGGCTGCCCCTCGGAAAACCAGGGAAAGATGCCGTGCCGGTAGGCGTTGAGCAGGCGTTGCGGCGACAGGTCGGCGCCGGCCGCCAGCAGGCCGGGCGCGTCCTTGGTCAGCGCCTGCGACGGGTCGGGAAACGGGGTGTCGGTGTCGAGCCAGGGAATCATCGCGGGCGCATCAGGCCGGGCCCGTCATTGCGGATCGGCCTCGAGGGTTGCCGCCGGGCGCGCCATGGGCCGGTTGACGTCATAGGTGTGGAAGCCGTAGCTGCCGCCTTCGCGGATGTTGACGCAGTCTGCGAAGAATAGTTCGAGCGTGGTGCGGATGGTCGGAAAGGCCAGCTCGTCCCAGGGAATTTCATGCTGGGCGAATAATTTGACGTCCAGGCTTTCGATGCCGGGCGCGAAGTCGAGGTCGCGCAGGCGGGCCAGGTAGAACAGGTGGACTTGATGCGCCTGCACCACGTTGAGCAAGGTGAACAGCTTGCCCAGTTCGATATTGGCGCCGGCTTCCTCGACCGTTTCGCGCAGGGCCGCGTCGGCGGTCGACTCATTGTTTTCCATGAAGCCGGCCGGCAGGGTCCAATAGCCGTAGCGCGGCTCGATGGCCCGCTTGCACAGCAGCACCTGCAACTGGCCGTCGCTCTCCCACACCGGGAGCGAGCCGACGACCATTTTCGGATTCTGGTAATGGATGGTTTCACAATGGGCGCAAACATAGCGCGGACGGTTGTCGCCTGCCGGGATCGACAGTTCGACGGGATGGGCGCATTCAGAGCAAAATTTCATGGCGATGGCGAAAGTCGATTTAACGCTTACTTTACACCGATTGGGGCCGTGCGCGCGAATGGCCGGTGGTGCCGGCGGGGCAGAATCATGCTTGGGCGGAGGGCGCCGGCTTATAAAAACGTGCTATTGACGATCTTATCGGCATAGCTATTGCCTAAGTTGTTGCGCGGCCCTATAATACGTCTGCGGGGTGGAGCAGTCTGGCAGCTCGTCGGGCTCATAACCCGAAGGTCACAGGTTCAAATCCTGTCCCCGCAACCATTCTAGTTGTTGTGTCTGCCACAGCAGCGCCAAAAAGCCGAGATCCCGTCTCGGCTTTTTGCATTGCGCCCGCCATTTCATATCTCCAAGCGAAATCTATCTTCCCAACGCGGCGGCGATAGACAATCCGCCGTGGTTTACGTTAACGTAAGCGTAAACACATAAGGAGCGTCTTCGATGAGCCGCGCAGGTCAACAAATCACTTTTCAAGAGACTTGGATTCCATGCCCAACCGGTCGCCTGTTTGCTCGCGTCTGGTCGCCGGAACGGCCTGCCGCCCATGCGCCCATCATCCTGTTGCATGACTCGTTGGGCTCGGTTGAGCTATGGCGCAACTTTCCCGTCGGGCTATGCGGCGCGACCGGACGGCGGGTGATTGCCTATGACCGGCTCGGTTTCGGGCGATCGGATGCAAATCCGGAAAAGCTGTCATTGAATTTTGTGGCCGAACAGGCGGAAACCGATTTTGCCGCAGTGCGGCGGCAGCTCGATATCGGTCGATTCGTTCTTTTTGGTCATAGCGTTGGTGGCGGCATGGCGGTCAACTGCGCCGCCAGATTCAGCGATGCCTGCGTCGCGCTGATCACCGAGTCGGCTCAGGCGTTCGTTGAGGACAGAACGATTCAAGGCCTTGAAGAGGCCAGGGAACACTTCAAGGACGCCGGTCAAATCGAGCGGCTCAAGAAATATCACGGAGAGAAGGCGCAGTGGGTGCTTGACGCCTGGATCAACACCTGGCTCGATCCGGCGTTTGCATCCTGGTCCTTACGGCCGGTTCTGCCCCAGATGGCATGCCCTGTGCTGGCCATTCACGGCATTAATGATGAGTACGGCTCGCCGCGTCATCCCGAGCTGATCGGGCAGCTTGCCGGCGGAACCGCCCAGGTCGAAATCATGGACGATACGCGCCACGTTCCTCATCGGGAAAAGGAAACCGTCGTGGTCGGCATGGTCGCGCGTTTCCTGCACTCGCTCGACTGAATCGAACCTGCGGCCTCAGTTATCCCTCAGTTATCCCTCAGTCATCCTTATCCCGCGCCCCCGGCGCCGGATTGAGGCTGGCCCACAAGTGCGCCGCCGCCATCGTGCGCTGCGGACGGTATTGCGCCAGCCAGGCTTCGGTGCGCGCCATGTCCGGCTTGTCCGTTTCGTTGAGCAGGCGTCCTAGCGCGGTGCGGATCGCGACGTCGCCATGCAGCGAGCAGTCGGCATAGCCGTAACCGCGCAGCAGCGCATAGTTGACGGTCCACGGGCCGATGCCCTTGATCGCCAGCAGCGCCGCCGAGACGGGGGCGATGTCGCCCGACGGCGGCAAGGCCAGCGCGAGTTCGCCTTCGTCGATCAAGCGCGCCAGACGCAGCAGGGTTTCGGCCTTGGCGCGCGAAAATTTTCGCGTGGTCAGCTCGTCAATATCTAGCCGCGCCACATCGGCCGCTTCCGGATAGCACCACAGGCCGCCGCTGTGGCGGCGTCCGGCTTGCAGGATGAAACTGCGGCGCAGCGCGATGGCGAACGGCAAATTGATCTGTTGCCCGATGATGGCCCAGGTCAGCGCCTCGAACGGCGTGGCAGATTGCACGATGCGCAGCCCCGCATGCGCCCGCACCAGCGGCCCCATCAGCGGGTCGTCTTGTGCCAGCGCGATGAACGGCTGGGGATCGAGGCGCAGGCCGAGGATATTTTGCAGCGCGCCTTCCAGCCGCGCCAGCGTCGCGCTCGGCAACGCGGCGTCGCCGCTGGCGAGGCATGACGCGCCGGCTTGGTCGAATTCAACGTCGAGTTCGACCGCGACCCCGTCCAGCAGCAGGGCCTTGCGGATGCGCGCCGTGGCGACCGCTTCCGCCACATGCTCCGTGTCGCGGTCGTGAAACGCGATCACATCGTGCCGGCGATAGCCGCGCGGAAGCGCGATCGAGAAGCGATGCGTGGTGAAATTCATCGGTCGGTTTTGAGTGTGAAAGGAAAATTGTAGCGGGCGCCGCAGCCGGGGGCATCCCGTTTCTTGCGGTACTATCAAGGCAACCATTGCCGTTCGGCGGCAAGGACGGGACGACGACGATTGAAGGGGAAAGCATGATCGAGCAACGCGACGAAGACGACGGCGGCAATCCCAAATTCGGCAGGCTGCTGATCGTCCTGTTGCTCGTCGTATTATTTTGCGCCCTGCTCACCTGGGTGATGGGAACCTACTTCCCCGATTTCCCCAATTTCTGAGCCGGCCTCAAGGCAGCAGTGGCTTCTTGGCGGCGGTTTTCGCCTTGATCTCGGCCACGGTCTTGTTGATCGCGGCGATACGATAAGCGGTGCCGGGATGCTGGGCGGTATAGCCGTTGAGCACGCTGGCCGGATAGGTTGTCGCCAGGCGTTGCCAGAAGCGCGCCGCGTTGTCGATGTTGTAGTGGGCGCGCACCAGCAGGTACAGCGCCAGGCTGTCGGCGGCGGCGTCGAGTTCCTGCGGCATCGGCTTGACGCCGGCGCTGCCGATCAGCATCGACAAGTCCGGCCGCGGCGCGCTCAGGTTGTCGATGATGCTGCCCAGCGTCGCCGTCGAGCGCTGCGTCGTGGCATGGCCGAGGATGTTGTGCGCCATGTCCTTGGCCATCACGAAGGCGATCGCCTCGTCGTTCTGCGCGAAATCGATCATGCCGCGCGTGATCAGCACGCGCTGGCCGTCGGCGTACGAATTGACGTTGTCCGACGCGCCGAAATCGACCCGGAAGCCGCAGGCGTGGGTCACCGGCACCACCAGATTCTGACTGGCGGCGCCGTTGCGCGACACCGTCAGCGCCAGCGAGGCGCGGCTGGCGACGAGCGGACCGAACACGCCGGCGGCCTCGGTTTCCGCGTTCGGCCCGGCCGGCAGGGCCTTGCCGGCG
>JACMLV010000406.1 GCA_014379395.1 Burkholderiaceae bacterium | reverse complement strand
CTTGGCCAGGCCCCACTCGCGGTTGATGATCATCTGGATCGCCATTGCGCGGCGCACGCTGTCTTCGGTCGGCGTGGTGATGGCTTCGTCGAAGGCGTTGGTGTGCAGGCTGTTGCAGTTGTCGTAGATGGCGATCAAGGCCTGCAAGGTGGTGCGGATATCGTTGAAGTCGATCTCCTGCGCGTGCAGCGAGCGGCCGGAAGTCTGGATGTGATATTTCAGCTTCTGGCTGCGCTCGTTGGCGCCGTACTTGTCGCGCATCGCCACCGCCCACAGGCGGCGCGCGACGCGGCCGAGCACCGTGTATTCCGGGTCCATGCCGTTACTGAAGAAGAACGACAGGTTCGGCGAGAAATCGTCGATGTGCATGCCGCGCGCCAGATAGGCCTCGACAAAAGTAAAGCCGTTCGACAGCGTGAAGGCCAGCTGCGAGATCGGGTTCGCGCCCGCCTCGGCGATGTGGTAGCCCGAGATCGACACCGAGTAGAAGTTGCGCACCTGGTTGTGCACGAAAAACTCCTGGATGTCGCCCATCACCTTGAGCGAGAACTCGGTCGAGAAGATGCAGGTGTTCTGGCCCTGGTCTTCCTTCAGGATGTCGGCCTGCACCGTGCCGCGCACGTTCTGCAAGACCCAGGCGCGGATCTTCGCGGCCTCGTCGTCGGTCGGCTGGCGGTGGTTATCAAGCACGAATTTTTCCAATTGGCGGTCGATGGCGGTGTTCATGAACATCGCCAGGATCGTCGGCGCCGGGCCGTTGATCGTCATCGACACCGAGGTGGTCGGGTCGCACAGGTCGAAACCGTCGTACAGCACTTTAAGATCGTCGAGGGTGGCGATCGACACGCCGGAATTGCCGACCTTGCCGTAGATGTCGGGCCGGATGGCCGGATCGGCGCCGTACAGCGTGACCGAGTCGAACGCGGTCGACAGGCGCTTGGCGTCCATGCCCTCGGACACCAGCTTGAAGCGGCGGTTGGTGCGGAAGGCGTCGCCCTCGCCGGCGAACATGCGGGTCGGGTCCTCGTTCTCGCGCTTGAAGGCGAACACGCCGGCCGTGTACGGGAACGAGCCCGGCACGTTCTCCAGCATCAGGAAACGCAGGATCTCGCCGTGGTCCTCATAGCGCGGCAGCGCCACCTTGCGGATCGTGGTGCCCGACAGGGTCTTCTGGGTCAGGCGGGTGCGCAGCTCCTTGTCGCGGATCTTGACCACGTACTCGTCGCCGGCGTAGGCGGCCTGCATGTCGGGCCACATCGCCAGCAGCTTCTTGGCCGGGGCGTCGAGGGCGTCCTCGCGCGCGGCGATCAGCTCGTCGAAATCGGCGCTCTTGCAGGCCGCTTGCAGCATGCGCTTCGATTCCTGCAGCTGCTGGCGCTCGCGCGCCAGGCGCACCTGCTTGGCGGTGTTCTTGTGGTAGCCGCGCACGGTGTCGGCGATCTCGGCCAGATAGCGGCTGCGCGCCGGCGGCACGATCGCGTTCTTGCCCGACGAGAAGCGGGTCTCGACCGGCGCCAGCGTCGACGGCTGGGTCTTCAGGCCCAGCTCGGCCAAGCGCGGCAGCAGGCCCTGGTACAGCGCGGTCACGCCGTCGTCGTTGAAGCGCGAGGCCTGGGTGCCGAACACCGGCATTTGCTCTGGGCGCTGCTTGAACAGTTCGCGGTTGCGCTGATACTGCTTGGCGACGTCGCGCAGCGCGTCTTGCGAACCCTTGCGGTCGAACTTGTTGATCGCCACGAAATCGGCGAAATCGAGCATGTCGATCTTTTCCAGCTGCGAGGCGGCGCCGAATTCCGGCGTCATCACATACATCGACAGGTCGACGTGCGGCACGATGGCGGCGTCGCCCTGGCCGATGCCGGACGTCTCGACGATCACCAGGTCGTAACCGGCCACCTTGCAGGCGGCGATCACGTCGGGCAGCGCCTGCGAGATCTCCGAGCCTGCCTCGCGCGTGGCGAGCGAGCGCATGAACACACGCCCGACGCCGTTCCACGGATTGATCGCGTTCATGCGGATGCGGTCGCCCAGCAGAGCGCCGCCCGACTTGCGGCGCGACGGATCGATCGAGACCACCGCGATGTTCAAAGCGTCGCCCTGGTCGAGGCGGATGCGCCGGATCAGTTCATCGGTGAGGGACGACTTGCCGGCGCCGCCGGTGCCGGTGATGCCGAACACCGGCACCTTGATCGACTCGGCGGCCTCGTTCAACTGCTTCTTCAGGGCCGGCGCGACCTTGTCGTTTTCGAGCGCCGTGATCAGCTGGGCCAGCGGGCGCTGGCGGTCGAACATGACGCCGGTGGTCAGGGCGGCGAGCGTGGTCGGCGCGTTCGGCGAGAGGTCAACGTCGCAGGCCTGGATCATCGCCAGGATCATGCCCGACAGGCCGAGCCGCTGGCCGTCCTCCGGGCTGAAAATGCGCGCCACGCCATAGGCGTGCAGGTCGGCGATCTCGGCCGGCACGATCACCCCGCCGCCGCCGCCGAACACCTTGATGTGGGCGCCGCCGCGCTGGCGCAGCAGATCGATCATGTACTTGAAATATTCGACGTGGCCGCCCTGATAGCTGGAGATGGCGATGCCCTGCGCATCCTCCTGCAAGGCGGCGGTGACGATCTCGTCGACCGAGCGGTTGTGGCCCAGATGGATCACCTCGGCGCCGTTGGCCATCAGGATGCGGCGCATGATGTTGATCGAGGCGTCGTGGCCGTCGAACAGCGAGGCGGCGGTGACGAAGCGCACCTTGTTGACGGGCTTGTATTCGGTCAGCTTGTGAGCGATGGAAAGGTCGGTCATGGTTTGTCTCTTCACGAAAATGGAAATAGCCGGCGCGGCGACGACGGGCGGCAGGACGCCAATTTTTCTT
>JACMLV010000405.1 GCA_014379395.1 Burkholderiaceae bacterium | reverse complement strand
TTCCTTAACCTAATAGCACTAAAAAAAGGAAAAGGAGCTTGTCATGGCAAGTGGCGACAAACAAGCCTATTCGGTGCTCGCATCCAGCACCCTGGCCTTCACCGTGTGCTTCACCATCTGGATGATGTTCGGCGTGATCGGTATTCCGATCAAGACCGCGCTGCATTTGAACGAGACCGAATTCGGCCTGCTGACGGCGATGCCGGTGCTGACCGGCTCCCTGATCCGGGTGCCGCTTGGCATCTGGACCGACCGCTTCGGCGGGCGCATCGTGTTTTTCCTGCTGATGCTGTGCACCGTGATCCCGATCTACCTGATCAGCTATGCCACCGCCTACTGGCACTTCCTGGTGCTCGGCCTGTTCGTCGGCCTGGCCGGCGGCTCGTTCTCGGTCGGCACGCCGTACGTCGCGCGCTTTTTCAAGAAGGACCGCCAGGGCTTGGCGATGGGCATTTTCGGCGCCGGCAACTCCGGCGCGGCGGTCAATAAATTCATCGCCCCGGCCCTGATCGCGGCCGCCGGCTGGACCCTGGTGCCGCAGGTGTACGCGGTGCTGATGCTGGCCGCGGCGCTGATCTTCTGGACCTTCTCCAGCACCGACGACGCGCACAACGTCAAGTCCAAGGCCAGCTTCGGCGCGCAACTGAAAATGCTGAAGGACCCGGCCATCTGGCGCTATTGCCAGTACTACTCGGTGGTGTTCGGCGGCTACGTCGGCCTGAGCCTGTGGATGACCAAATACTATGTGACCGAATACGGCTTCGACATGAAGAGCGCGGCCCTGTTGGCGGCCTGCTTCTCGCTGCCGGGCGGCGTGCTGCGCGCCTTCGGCGGCTGGCTGTCGGACAAGCACGGCGCGCACAAGGTGACCTGGGCCGTGATGTGGGTCTGCTGGGTCGCGTTTTTCCTGCTGTCGTATCCGCAGACGAGCTTCATCGTCAAGACCGTCACCGGCGAGCGCGCCTTCAGCCTGGCGCTGAGCCCGACGCTGTTCACCATCTTGCTGTTCGTGGTCGGCATCGCGATGGCGGTCGGCAAGGCGTCGGTCTTCAAATACATCTCCGACGAGTACACCACCAACATCGGCGCGGCGTCGGGCATCGTCGGCCTGGCCGGCGGCTTGGGCGGGTTCGTGCTGCCGATCATGTTCGGCGCCATCGTCGACCTGACCGGGGTGCGCAGCTCGTGCTTCATGCTGCTCTACGGCACGGTCTGCGTCTCGCTGATCTGGATGAATTTCCAATTCCGTAAAGAACACATGGCGAAGGCCTCGCCAACCATCAACGCAACACTGCCAACCGGGAGCGCAACATGAGTTATGTATTGAACGTCTGGGAACCGGAAAACGCCGCGTTCTGGGGCAAGGAGGGCAGCAGCATCGCCAACCGCAACCTGTGGATCTCGATCCCCTGCCTGATGCTGGCCTTCTCGGTCTGGATGCTGTGGAGCGTGGTGGCGGCCAACCTGGACAAGGCCGGCTTCAAGTTCACCAAGGACCAGCTGTTTTTCCTGACCGCCTTGCCGGCCCTGTCCGGCGCGACGCTGCGCATCTTCTACTCGTTCCTGGTGCCGGTGTTCGGCGGCCGTAAATGGACCGCGATCTCGACCGCCTCGCTGCTGATTCCGGCCGTCGGCATGGGCATGGCGCTGCAAGACCCGACGACGAGCTACTCGACGCTGCTGGTGCTGGCGCTGCTGTGCGGCCTGGGCGGGGGCAACTTCAGCTCCAGCATGGCCAACATCAGCTTCTTCTTCCCCAAGGCCAGCAAGGGCTACGCGACCGGCATGAACGCCGGCATCGGCAACCTGGGCGTGTCGGTGGTGCAGTTCCTGACCCCGCTCGTGATCACCTCGGCCGTGTTCGGCGTGGCGATCTCCGGCGAGGGCTTCCTGTTCCACAACGCCAAGACCAACCTCGACCAGACCTTCTACCTGGCCAACGCCGGCTTCATCTGGGTGCCCTTCATCGTCGCCGCGACCATCGCGGCCTGGTTCGGCATGAACGACATCGCCTCGGCCAAGGCCTCCTTCGCCGACCAGGCGGTGATCTTCCGCCGCAAGCACAACTGGCTCATGTGCTGGCTCTACATCGGCACCTTCGGCTCCTTCATCGGCTTCTCGGCCGGCTTCGCGATGCTGATCAAGGCCCAGTTCCCGGAAGTGGACGTGATGAAATTCGCCTTCATCGGCCCGCTGGCCGGCGCGCTGGCGCGTCCGGTCGGCGGCATCCTGGCCGACAAGATCGGCGGCGCCCGCCTGACCCTGTGGGTGTTCGCGGCGATGGTCGTCACCATCCTGGCCGGCATCCTGCCCGGCCTGCACAGCCACCAGTTCGCGATGTTCCTGGGCTCGTTCATCGGCATGTTCATCCTGACCGGCCTGGGCAACGGCTCGACGTTTTGCATGATTCCGATCATCTTCCTCACCCAGAGCGAGCGCGGCGCGTTCGGCAAGGGCGAGGCGGCGCTCAAGCAGGCGCGCCTGAACGCGTCCAAGGAATCGGCGGCGGTGCTCGGCTTCTCCGGCGCGATCGGCGCCTACGGCGGCTTCTTCATCCCGCAAACCTTCGGCACCTCGATCCGCATGACCGGCTCGCCCGACATGGCGCTCTACACTTTCATCGGCTTTTACGTCAGCTGCATGCTGGTGACCTGGTGGTATTACTCGCGCAAAGGCGCGGAAATGCCCTGCTAAGTCGTCGGCACTCCCTTTGGCCTCCTTCGGGAGGCTTTTTTTTATGCATTTTTTATACACATTTTTGCTGGCAGCGGTCTCTGAGTCGAGAATAAGTTCCCATACATGGAGAATAAGTTCTCATATATGGTGATTTTTATCATTTTGATACTATGAAATTTTGCTTGTTAATATAGAATTGTCGTTTCGCCATGAAACTGATTCTCGGTAACAATAGTTTCCAAGAGTCAGGTCAATTCACCCCAAGCAGGAGTTCGATATGCGCAGCAACCTTCCCGTCACCAATCGCGAATACGTGTTGCAGGCGAGCGAGACCATCGTGTCCAAGACGGATATGCAGGGCAACATCACCTACGTGAACGCCGACTTCATCCGCATCAGTGGCTTCAGCGAGCGTGAATTGATGGGCGCGCCGCAAAACATCGTGCGCCATCCGGACATGCCGGAGGAAGCCTTCCATGACTTCTGGCGCACCCTGCACGCCGGCAAGGCCTGGACCGGGATCGTCAAAAACCGCTGCAAGAACGGCGACCATTACTGGGTCGAGGCGAACGCCGCGCCGCTGATCGAAAACAACCAGGTGGTCGGCTACACCTCGATCCGCGGCAAGCCCTCGCGCGAGCAGGTCAAGGCGGCCGAGGCGGCCTACGCCAGCATCAAGGCCGGCAACAGTTCGCTGACCGTGCGCGAGGGCCACGCCGTGCCGCGCAAGCTGCTCGACCTGGGCGGCAAGCTGGGCAACCTGTCGATCAGCGCCAAGCTGCTCGCCACCTTCGGCGCGATGCTGGCCCTGTTCGTCGCCAGCGCACTGCTGGCCTGGCTGGCCCCGGCCGACGCGGCCGCCTGGACCATCGGCTGCGGCGTCTTGGGCGCGCTGCTGGCCGTCGTGTTCGGCGCCACCTTGTACGCCGGCATCGTCGGCCCGCTCCAGCAAGTGCTGCGCGACATCGGCGAGATGAGCTCGGGCGACTTGTCGGGCCGCATCCACACCCACGGCGACGACGAAATCGGCGGCGTCATGCAATCGCTGCGCATCCTGCAAATCAATTTGAAACTGCTGGTCGGGCAGATCAAGCAATCGACCGTGCTGGTCAACACCGGCGCCGGCGAAATCGCGGCCGGCAACCTGGACCTGTCCGGGCGCACCGAATCGCAGGCCTCCAGCTTGGAGGAGACCGCCTCGGCGATGGAGGAGCTGACCTCGACCGTCAAGCACAACGCCGACAACGCCCACGACGCCAGCGAGCTGGTGGTGGCGACCTCCGACATCGCCGTGCGCGGCGGGCGCGCGGTCGACCAGGTGGTGCAGACCATGGGCTCGATCCGCGACAGCTCGCGCAAGATCGTCGACATCATCAGCGTCATCGACGGCATCGCCTTCCAGACCAACATCCTGGCCCTGAACGCCGCCGTCGAGGCGGCCCGGGCCGGCGAGCAGGGCAGGGGTTTCGCCGTGGTCGCCACCGAGGTGCGCAACCTGGCCCAGCGCAGCGCCGCCGCCGCGCGTGAAATCAAGGAACTGATCGGCGACTCGGTCGCCAAGGTCGAGGCGGGCGGCCAACTGGTCGACGACGCCGGCCACACCATGAACGAAATCGTCGAAGCGGTGAAGCAGGCCGCCGCCATCATGGGCGAGATCTCGGCCTCGAGCCGCGAGCAGAGCGCCGGCATCGAGCAGGTCAACCAGGCCATCAACCAGATGGACGAGATCACCCAGCAAAACGCGGCCCTGGTCGAACAGGCCGCCGGCGCCGCCGGCACCATGCGGGAGCAGGCGGTCAACCTGGCGCACCTGGTGGGCGCGTTCAAGCTGGTGTCGGGCGAGGCGCCGCCGGCCCCGCGCGCGTGTTGGGATTGACTGACTATCTGGTCGAGGGCTTGAAGCGCAAGAATATTGAGGTCGTCAGCAGCCGCCGAGTCGGCGAG
>JACMLV010000404.1 GCA_014379395.1 Burkholderiaceae bacterium | reverse complement strand
GAGGTCGAGGGCGATGGCGTCCATGGCCCGTTCGATGCCGACCATGCCCTGGGGGCCGCCGAAGCCGCGGAAGGCTGTGTTGGAGACAGTGTGGGTTTTGAAGCGGTGGGAGAGGATATGGGCCGTCTGCAAAGCATAGGCATTGTCACTGTGGAACATGGCCCTGTCGTTGATGGCCATGGAGAGGTCGGCGCTGTAGCCGCAGCGGCTGGCGTGTTCGACGGCGTAGCCGGCCAGGCGGCCGTCGGCGTCGAAGCCGAGCGCGACGGTGCCGGCCGGGACCGGGTCGCCGTCGTACGAATAATTGACGCTCACCGAACTGGGCGCGGTCTTGATGAAATACTGGGTCACGGTGTGCTTGGTGCCGAGCGAATCGTAGGCCACCGACACCTTCGACATGTTGTACGAGGTGGCGTCGGTCGGGTCGAACGCGGCGGCCGGCACGGTCCAGTCGGACGACAGGTTGCCGACGTAGTTCATGTTGGTGGTGGCGACGGCCGGAATCTGGCCGTTGGGCACCGTGACGTCGCCCAGCGCGCCCAGCGCGGCGGTGCCGACCACCGGCGCGTAGCCCTGCACGCGGCGGTTGGCGGAATCGAGCAGGTAGCCGTCCTTGCTGGCGGTGAAGATGCCGACCCGGCTGTAGTTGAGCGTGCCCTGGGCGTCCTTGCCGACGAAAAAGCCGCGGCCGTTGATGGCCGCGTCGAGGCCGCGCCCGGTGTTCAACACGCCGCCGTTCAGGCCGATGCTCTGGGTGTGCGAGCCGATCTTGACGCCGGTCGGCTGGTCGCCCGCGTAGATCGAGGCGAAGTTGGCGCGCGTGCTCTTGAAGCCGTAGGTGCCGGCGTTGGCGATGTTGTTACTGGTGCTCTCGAGTTGCTCGTTGATGGCTTGAATGCCGGACAGGGCGATATCGAAACTCATGGCGACTTCCTTTTTTCGGTTGGATGCTGAAAGACTGGTCTAGGGTTAGAGCGTGGCGCCGGACTTGCCGTTGAAGGCGGTCACCGCGCCCGGCTCGACCTCGCCCACGCCGGACACGTTGAGCAGGGTGCCGCCGGCGGACGACAGGCGCACGCTGTTGAGCTTGCCGGCGATGTCGATCGCCGGGCTCTCGCCGGTCGAGGTCTTCACGCTCATGGTGTAGTCGCCGGCGGCCAGGCCGAGCGCGGTCGGATCGACCGAGAACGGCACGTTGCCCGGGGTGAGCGTGCCGAGCTTGACTTCGTGGGCGACGCCGTCGGCGCCGGTCAGCACCAGCGTGGTCTTGGTGCTCGAGGCGCTCAGCGCGATGTTGCCCTCGATCTTGTCCTGGCCGACCCGGACGTGGTCGGTGGCGACCATCACGCTCGAACCGACTTGCGCGCCGAGCGCGAGCACCTGCAGGCTTTGCATCACGCTGGCGTTGGCGCTGGCCAGGTTGGACAGCTTCGACAGCGCCTCGGTCTGGCTCAGCTGGGCCAGCTGGTTGACGAACTGGCTCGGGTCGGACGGCGAGAGCGGGTCCTGGTTGCGGATCTGGGCCACCAGCAGCTTGGTGAACATGTCCGACGTGGCCGAGGTTTCGGCCTTGGCGATGGTGGCCGCGCCGCTGTTGCCGGCGGCGTTGCTAAACAGGTTGTTCTGGGTTTGCATGCGCTTACGCCTCGCCTAATTTGAGAAGCGAGGCCTGCATCGACTTGATGCGCCCGAGCACTTCGACGTTGGTTTCGAAGGCGCGCGAGGCCGACATCATGTCGGTCATCTCGGCCACCTGGTTGACGTTCGGATAGAACACCATGCCCTCGCCGTTGGCCAGCGGATGGCCCGGCTCGTACACCTTGCGCAGCGGTTCGGCGCTCTCGACGACGTCGAGCACCTGCACCCGGGCGCCGCCGCCCTGTTCGCCCGAGGCGCCGTCCATCACGGCGGCGAACACGGGCTTCCTGGCGCGGTAGGTCTGCTCTTCGGTGCCCGAGACCGACTCGGCGTTGGCGAGGTTGCTGGCGATGGTGTTCAGGCGCACGGTCTGGGCCGCCATGGCCGAGCCGGCGATTTGGGAGATGTCTTTGAACGGCATGGTCACTGGCCTCCGATGGCTTTGGCCAGACCCTTGAACTTCATGGCGGCGAAGGTCAGGCTGGTCTGGAAATCGGACGAATTCTGGGAAAAGGCGGCCTGCTCGACGCCGATCTCGACGGTGTTGCCGTCGCGGCTCGGGTGGAACGGCACGCGGTACAGGGCCTCGCCGTCGGCGCCCAATGCGGGCAACTCGCCGCCGTCGTCGTCCCGCATGCGCTCGAGCATGGCGCCGAAGTCCATGTCGCGCGCCTCGAAGTTGGGCGTGTTCTCGTTGGCGATGTTGGCGGCGAGCACGCGGGTGCGCTCGGCGCGCAGGTGCAGCGCATCGGCGTGCACCCCGACCGCCTCCTTGAAACTGATACTCATGGTCTATCCTTTATCTTAGAACGGCGCTCCCGGCGCTCCCGGCGCCGGCGAAAATTATCCGGCAGGAATGTGAAATGCCGGGTAAAGTGCAGCCGTCCCCGCATCTAACTGTATCTATCCAGCTTATTGCCCAGCCTATGAAACCAGCTCCATCTCAGCGCGCCGGCCGGCGCCCGCCGCGCCTGTCGCAAGGCGCGGGCGCGACTTTCCTGTTGCTCGCCAGCCTATATAGTAGTCCAGGACGGGGAGAATTGCCAGCCGACAATATATTACAACAAATTAAATCGGCCGCGCGCGCCCAGCTGACCCGCCAGGCCGAGCAGGCCGGGCTGCGCGATCCCGTCTTCGAGATCGCGGTGGCGCCGCCGGCCCAGCCGCTGGCCCACTGCGCGCAGCCGGTCACGGT
>JACMLV010000403.1 GCA_014379395.1 Burkholderiaceae bacterium | reverse complement strand
GTTCGAGCGCGGCGTCGGCCTTGGTCAGCGCCGCCCAGTCGGCCGCTCCGGCGGCCGCCAGCAACGACTCGGCCAGCGCCAGCAACGCCGGCCTTCTATCCATTCTTGGCCTGCACGCCCAGCCAGCCCTGCTTGATGGTGGTGAGCAGGGCGCTGACCTCGTCGATCAGGGTCGGGTCGAGCTTGACGCCGGCCGTGTACAGGCGGCTGGCGCAATAGTCGTAGAGCCGCGCCAGGTTGGCGACGACCTCGCCGCCCTGCTCGAAGTCGAGCGAACTCGACAGCCCATTGATGATCTCGATGCAGCGGTCCAGGCTGATGGCCTTTTTCTCGAAGCGCTTGCCGACGATGTGGCCGCGGGCGCGCGCGAGCTCCTCGAGCAGGCCGTCGGTCAGCAGCAGCACCAGCTCGACCGGCGAGGCGCGCGCCGCCTGGGCGTCCAGGTTGACCGCGTGGTAATTGCTGTAGGCGTCGTGATTCAACATATCTTTCTTCTCGCTAAAAGGCGCCGCTGCGGCGGGCCGGCACTACTTATCGCCGCTGAACAAGGCGGTGAACATGCTGCTGGTCGAGTCCATCTGGGTTTGCAGCTTTTGCAACTCGGTGAACTGCACCAGGTAGCGCTTGTAGGCGCTGTTGAACTGGTTGTCGAGTTTGGCCTGCCGGGTTTCCAGCGAGGTGCTCAACTTGGACGCCGTCAACTGGCGCTTGGACAGCTGGCCGTTGGCCGAATTGCTCCAGGTGTCGACCGCCTTGTGGAGCAGGCCGGCCACGCTGGCGGCGGTGCCGCTGCTGCCGATCAGGGTGTCGAGCCCGGCCGGGTTCAGCGCCAGCGTGCTTTGCAGGCGGCTGGTGTTGAGCGTGAGCTGGCCGTTGCGCGCCGCCGTGATGCCGTAGTTGGCCAGGGTCGCGCCGGCGCCGGGCACGGCGGTGCGGATGGTGTCGAGCAGGCGGTTGCGCAGCACGTTGAGCGCGCCGTCGTTGGCGAACGGGCCGGCGGCGACGCCGTTTTGCGGGTCGCCCACGCTGGTCATGCTGTCGAGCACGGTCTTCAGCTTGTTGTAGGCGTCGACGAAGGCCTGCACGTTGGCGGTGGTGGCGGCGCTGTCGGTGCCCACCGTCAGGGTCAGCGCGGCGTCGCCGGGCGCCTGGGCCTTGGTGAAGGTCATCGAGACGTCGTCGATCACGGCGAAGGTGTTGGAGGCCTGCTCGATCTTGACGCCGTTGATGCCGCCCAGATAGACCACCGCGTCCTTGGCCGCCACCAGGTTGTTCGGCGCGCCGAGCGCGACCGGGTTGGCCAGCAGGCTGCCGTCGAGCGAGATCGCATTCTCCAGGCCGGTCTGCGTGGCCGACACCACCAGCTGGGTCGCGCCGTTGATGGTGACCACCGAGGCGCGCGCCACGCCGCCGTTGTTGGGCGCGGTGTTGATCGCCGCCGCCAGCTCCTTGGCGTCGAGGCTGCCGCTGCTGTCGGCGTCGGCGCCGGACAGGTCGATGACGATCGGAATCGGGTTCTGGCCGACGTTGACGATCAGGCTGCCGCCCAGGCCGAGGCCCGGGGAAATGTCATAGCTGTCCTGGCTCGCCTGCGCGACGCTGTCGACGAAGAACGAATAGGTGCCCGGCGCCGCGGCCGAGGTCGCGCTGGCGCTGCCGTAGCCGCTGCTGCTGAAGCTGGCCGCGTTGCTCAGCATGGTCTTGCTGCCGCCGAGCGCGGAGAGGCTGGCCTGGAACGCCAGCAGCGCCGACTTGAGCGAACCGAGCGCCGCGGTGGTGGTCTTGTTTTGCTTGGTCTGCGTGGTCAGCAGGTCCTGCTGGCCCGACACGTAGGCCGTCGCCAGCGAGGTCGCGGTGGAGGTCGGATCGTATTTCAGGCCGCCTGAGGCTGTCGTCGTGGTCATGTCGTACTCCTTGAATGGGGAAGCGGGGCGCTTTTGTATACAAGGCGACCCGATCCTGCCGGAAATGAAATAATTTTTCCCGGGAGTATCAAATATTTTCCACTTGGCATCATTTCACCTGCCCGCGGAACCAGCACTGGGTGGCCAGCTCGTCATGCCGCTTGGTGTCGCGCCGCTGTTCGGCGTGGGCGGCGCTCTTTTGCTTTTGCGCCAGCACCTGGTCGAGCGCCTCGCGCTTGGCCCACACCGCGTTGAGCGCGTTTTGCGAGAGCGCCATGTTGGCCTCGTGCAGGCTGAGGTCGGTGCGGTGGGTGTCGGCCAGCGCCATCACGGCCTGCTTGTAGTCGCCGCAGTTGAGCGACTGCGCCAGCGGCAGGGCGCCGCTGGCGCCGCTGCCGGTGTACAGGCCGGTGAGCCGCTCCAGGCTTTGCTGATAGCGCGCGCGCAGCGCGTTGTGGGCCGCCATCTCGCCCTGCAGGCGTTCGACCTCGGTGCTGCGCAGGCGCACCAGGGTGGCCAGATTGCGGATAGTGTGCGAGTCGCTCATGCCATCATCTTTTCAAGTTGGTCGATACAGGGCGCCAGCGGCGCCGCCTCGTGCGTGCCCTGGCACAAGTAGGCCTCGATCTGCGGGTGCAGGGCCACCGCGCGGTCGGTCGCCGGATCGGCGCCCGGCACGTAGGCGCCGAGCGGAATCAGGTCGCGCACCCGGGCGTGGCGCGCCATCGAGCTTTTCAGCGCGCGCGCGGCCTGCAGGTGCGCCGGCGCGACCACCTGCGCCATGCAGCGGCTGATCGAGGCGCCGATGTCGATCGCCGGATAATGGCCGCGCTCGGCCAGTTCGCGCGTGAGCACGATATGGCCGTCGAGCACGGCGCGCGCGGTGTCGACCACCGGATCCTGCTGGTCGTCGCCCTCGGCCAGCACGGTGTAGATGGCGCTCATGCTGCCCTCCGGGTGCTCGCCGTTGCCGGCGCTCTCGACCAGCTGCGGCAGGGCCGAGAAGACCGACGGCGGATAGCCGCGCGTGGCCGGCGGCTCGCCCAGCGCCAGCGCCACCTCGCGCAGCGCCATCGCGTAGCGCGTGAGCGAATCGACCAAGAGCAGCACGTGCTTGCCCTGGTCGCGGAAGTGCGCCGCGATGGCGTGGCACAACTCGGTGGCCATGATGCGCATCAGCGGCGACTCGTCGGCCGGCGCGACCACCAGCACGGCCTTTTTCAAGCCCTCCGGGCCGAGCGACATGTCGACGAACTCGCGCACCTCGCGCGAGCGCTCGCCGATCAGGCCGACCACCACCACGTCGGCCACGGTCTGGCGCGTGATCAGGCCGAGCAGCACGCTCTTACCGACCCCGCTGCCGGCCATCAGGCCGACGCGCTGGCCCTGGCCCAGGGTCAGCATGCTGTTGATGGCGCGCACGCCGACGTCGAGCGGATCGCGCACCGGCTTTTTCTTCAATGGATGGACCTTGGGCGGGGTCGGCTCGAGCGGGCGCTCGCCGCCCAGCCGGCCGAGGTCGTCGATCGGCTCGCCCAGGCCGTTGACCATGCGTCCCAGCCACGACGGGCCGATCTGCAAGCTGGCCTTCTCGGGCGCGGTCAGCACGCGCGCGCCGGTGGTCAGGCCGACCGCCTTTTTGAACGGCATCAGGAACGACAGCTTGTCGCGGAAACCGACCACCTGGGCGTCGAGCCACTCGCCGCCCACGGTTTCGATCTGGCAGCGCTGGCCGGTGTGCAGCGGGCAGCCCGCGCTCTCGAGCAACAGGCCGGAGGCGCCGACCAGGCGCCCGGTCGGCGTGGCCAGGGGCACGGCGCCGATTTCCAGCGCGCGCAGGGTGTCGCCTAGCATGACGCGGCGCGCGAGTCGCCCAGCTGCATGGCCGACTC
>JACMLV010000402.1 GCA_014379395.1 Burkholderiaceae bacterium | reverse complement strand
GCCGACCCAGCCGCCGATGGGCCGCGACCCCAACACCCCGGACTGGGTCGAGAAGGGCGCAACACTACACTAGTGTAGTGTTGCGCCCTTCTCGACCCAGTCCGGGGTGTTGGGGTCGCGGCCCATCGGCGGCTGGGTCGGCAACTTGAAAAACGCCAGCACGTTGCCGTGGCCGGCGTCGAGGAAGACGTGCATGTACGGATCGGGTGTCCCGGTCGACGGCCAGTCTCCTCTGGTGGCCGCAGTCCCGGCGCCTTCCGTCATCGTTACCATCACCGGACTTCGCATTCATATTGGCGCGCCGACCCGGGCGTCGCAATTTATAATTAAACGGGTGGCGCCATCCCGGCAGGGTTCGGCCCGGCCCGGCCCGGCATCCAGACTGTCGACACAAGACACCAGACACAAGGTTAGTAAGCATGAGCAGCACCAGCATCATCGAGCCGCGACCCGATCAATCCAACGGCCAGCGCAACGTCTGGCTGTTCGCCTACGGCTCCCTGATCTACAAGGCCGATTTCCCGTTCATCGAACGCCGTCCGGCCAGCATCGCCAACTGGGCGCGGCGCTTCTGGCAAGGCTCGCACGACCACCGCGGCACGCCGGACGCGCCGGGCCGGGTCGCCACCATCGTCGCGCAAGCCGGCGCGTTCTGCCACGGCATGGCCTATCTGGTCGCGCCGCAGGTGTTCGAGCACCTCGACCGGCGCGAGCAAAACGGCTATGCGCGCCTGGCCACCGAGATTCTGTTCGAGGGCGGCGGCAAGACAAACGGCCTGGTCTACATCGCCGGCGAAGACAACGCCGCCTTCCTCGGCGCGGCGTCCGAACTGGAGATCGCCCGCCATATCGCCCAGTCGGCCGGACCGAGCGGCCCGAACAGCGAATACCTGCTGCATCTGGCCGTCGCCCTGCGTGAACTGGGCAAGCACGACCCGCACGTGTTCGCCATTGAACGCCACCTTGCCGAGCTAAACCCGGACTAAGCGGACGCGCATCAGCCGCGACAGACCAAAAAGAGCATTACTTCACCGCTACACACGCCGCTTTCAGCCAGCCCCGGCCTCAAAACAAATCGAGCTGCCCCGTCTCGCGGCGCTTCATCGTGGCGGCCGGCGACGGCACCATTTCCGGCCGCCGGAAACGCGCCGCGTCGAGCAGCGCGAAGCGGTTCTCGCGCCGGTTCAGCCCCAGCCGCGCGACGGCCTTCTCGAAACGCTGGCGTATCAAATCTGCCCACACGCCCTCGCCATGCATGCGCGAGGCGAAACTGCTGTCGTAGTCTTTGCCGCCGCGCATCTCGCGCACCCGGTTCATCACCCGCGCGGCCCGCTCCGGAAAGTGTGCTTGCAACCATTGCTGGAACAGCGGATCGACTTCCCACGGCAGGCGCAGCACGACATAGTGCGCGTGGATGGCGCCGGCATCGCGGGCCGCCTCCAGCACCCGCTCCAGATCGGGTTCGGTCACGAACGGAATCACCGGCGCGACGCTGACGCCGACCGGAATGCCGGCCTCGGTCAGCGTGCGGATGGTGCGCAGCCGGCGCGCGGCTCAAGCGTGCGGGCGATGGCGGGATCGAGCGTGGTCAGGGTGACCGCCACCACCGCCAGGCTCTTGGCCGCCATCGGCGTCAGCAGATCGATGTCGCGCTCGATCAGCGAGGACTTGCTGATCAGCGCCACCGGATGCTCGCACTCGTGCAGCACTTCCAGCACGCGCCGGGTCAGCCGGCGCTCGCGCTCGCAGGGCTGGTAGGCGTCGGTGTTCACGCCGAGCGCGATCGCCTCGGGCGCGTAGGACGCCTTGGCCAGCTCGCGCCGCAGCAGCTCCGGCGCGTTGACCTTGGCGAAAATCTTGCTCTCGAAATCGAGCCCGGGCGACAGGCCAAGGTAGCTGTGGGTCGGGCGGGCAAAGCAGTAAATACAGCCGTGTTCGCAGCCGCGGTAGGGGTTGAGGGACACGCTGAACGGCACATCGGGCGAGGCGTTGCGGCTCAGGATGGTCTTCGCATATTCGTCCGCGACCACGGTCTTCCATGCCGGCGCGTCCTCGCCATCGTCGTCCTCGCCCTGCCAGCCGTCGTCGAAGCTTTCCCGGTCGTGGACCTCGTAGCGGCCCTGCAGATTGGTGACCGCGCCGCGCCCCTTCGTCGCCCTCAGCGACGGCGGCGGCAGCATGACCTGCCCTTCTTCAACGATGTCTTCGTGCGGCATGGCTCGCCTCAAATACTGTATGCATGAACAGTATCATAGGCGGATGCCCGGCCTATTTCAAGGCCGCGCGTTACGATTTTTGCGGGGCGACGTAGGCGAGTTGCTGGGCGACGAAGCCATCGAAGGCGGCGATCAGCGGCTGGAAGCGCGGCGCGTCGTTTTCCAGCTGGGCCAGCGCGTAGACGCTCGCCTCCAGCGTGGAGAGCTGGTCGGCGGCGTGGGCCTTGCGGATCAGGTAGTGCGACGCCGGCGTGTCGCGCAGCGGCAGCCGCGGCAGGCGTTGCAGCGGCGGATTCAGGTACAGCATCTTGCGACTCTTGCGCCAGGTGCCGTCGAGCACCACCAGCCGCAGCGACTCGGGCTGGCGCAGCCAGTCGGGCTCGAGCGCCGGCGGCGGCGCGATGCCGAGCGACTGGTCGGCTGGCGTGTCCGGATACAGCAAGACGTTGTGCTTGCCGGCCAATAGCGGCTGCAAGTTTTCCGGCGCGAAGGCTTCGCCGACGATCAGCCGGCTACCCGGCAGGCTCAGATGCAGCAAGCGCGCGCTGCCCTTGGCGTTCGTCACTTCCATCGGATGCTGCAAGATCAGCACGTCGACGCGGTGTGCGACCGGCGCGATCCACTGGCAGATGCAGGCCGCTTGCGCACGCAGGCAGGTGGCGCAGGCGGCGCGCCTGGCGCCGGACGTCAGCGTGGTCACGGAATGGTCCGCCGCGGGCGCTTTCAATTCTGCGGCACGTAGATCAGCTTGGATGTGTCGAAGCCGAGCGCCTGCGCCTTGGCCACCAGGCGCTGCTTGGTCGCCTCGTCGAGCGTCGGGGTTCTGGCGAGCAGCCAGAAATACGATTTGTCCGGGCCGCTGATCAGCGAATAGCCGTAGTTCTGCTGGTCAAGGTCGAACACGATGTAGGAGCCGTAGAACGGCCCGAAGAACGAGACCTTGAGGAAGCCGCGGTCGGGCGCGCCGACGAAGTACGCCTTGCCAACGGCCTCCTTCCATTTCGCGTCGGCCGCCTTGTAGCCGCGGTTGACCACTTTCAGGCCGCCATCGTCGCGCAGGCTGTATTCGGCGCTGACGTGGGTCAGGCCGCGCTCGAACGAGTGATCCATGCGCGCGATTTCATACCATTTGCCCAGATACCTGGCGCTGTCGAAATGCTCGACGGGGACGATGTTGTCGGGCTGGGTCACGCAGCCCGACAGCAGCGCGACCAGCAAAAGCAGTAGTGTTTTCATGATTCCCGTGCGCGGCGGCCGTCGAATTTGGAGCCGACGATTGTAACGCAAGGGAGCTTGGGCCGCCGGCCCCCGCTCAGCGGGCGGCGTCGCCTTTGGCGCCGCTGCCAAGCAGCTCTTCGAGCATGGCGATGGCGGCGGTGTCCTTGACCACCGAGCGCAGCCACAGATGCAGCGGCATCTCGCCCCAGTCGGCCGCCTTGTCGGCCAGATAGGCGACCGGGCTGTGCGGCTCGGTGCGGCGGAAGAACTCGGCCACCGAGCGCAATTGGGACAGCGCCTGGGTCCGGTTTTGGATCGGCCCGGCGATCGCGCCGGCGCGCGAATCGCCGGTGGCGGCGCCCAGCGCGGCGTCAACGGCAACGTCCTCGTTGCCGCCATCGTTCTCGCGCGTGGCCAGCGGCGCGATGAAATGGATGACTTTTTCCAGCGCCTCGCGCGCGGCGCGGAAGCCGGGGCCGTCGGCGCCGAGCCGCGCGTCGACGGCGCGCTCCAGGCCGTTCAGCGCG
>JACMLV010000401.1 GCA_014379395.1 Burkholderiaceae bacterium | reverse complement strand
GGGGCCGGCTCCGGCGCGGCGGCCGGCTTGCCCGCGGCGGGCGGCGGCGCCGGCGCCGCCGCCGTCATCGAGGCTGGATTGCCGATGCGCACCTCGCGCGCCGTCAGATGCGGCCACGGCACCATGTCGCGCCAGCCGCCGGCGGCGGTTTTCTCGGCGCGCTCCCAGGACAGCGTCAGGTCGCCTTCGATGGCGAAGGGCCGGCCGATGGCCTCGCTGGTGCGCTCGTTGAGCCAGGGGCGGGCCCGGTTCCAGTCGAAATTGAGCAGCACGACCACGGCCAGGGCCGGCAAGCCGACCACCAGGGCGGCGATGAGGAGCATGAATCGGGTGCGGCGCGGCAGGGGCATGGGGAACTCTTTTCTGGTTGGACGCCAAGCCACATGGCGCCGGCGCGCGCGTCGGCGGTTTGCGTGTCGTATCGGCAATCTAACACGGAGGCCGGAACATTTTTCGTTCGCTGGCGCACATAGTGCGGCGCGCCGCCAAGGCGGGGCGCCAAGGCGAGGCGCCAAGGCGGGGCGCGATCTGTCCGCACTGTGCGGCAGCGAACAGAAGATGGCAGAACAACAGCATATAAGTTGAGCACCCAATCAATGCTTTATAAGGAGAACAACATGACCCGAGGCTTTTTGCGAAACGGCTTTTATCTCGGCTGCGCCGCCGCCCTGACCTTGATGGTCGGCTGCACCAGTATGAAAACACCGGCCACGGCCGACGTCGCCGTCTCGCGTGCGGCCGTGGCGAACGCGGCCAGCGCCGGGGGCGGCGAACTGGCGCCGGCCGAGATGACCTCGGCGCGCGAGAAGATGCAGCGCGCCAACGCCGCGCTCGCGGCCAAGGATTACAAGCTGGCGCGTGACCTGGCGGCCCAGGCGCAAGCCGATGCCCAGCTGGCGCAAAGCAAGGCCAATTCGGCCAAGGCCACCGCGGCGGCGCAAGCCTTGAGCGAGGACATCCGCCTGATGCGCGAGGAACTCGACCGCGCCAACAAATAAAACCTGGGCCGCTTTGCGGCACACGCGCCGCCCGGTTCGTCGAATCAGGAACGGCGCGCAAGGATTCGATTCGCCCCGTTCGCCAATAGGAAAGACATCATGAAAAAACCCTACGCCCTTCCCGCTCTGCTCGTGCTGGCCGCTTTCGTCGCCGGCTGCGCCGGGCCGACCAGCACCAGCCTGCTCGAACAGACCCGCGGCGACTTCATCGCCGCGCAAAGCAACCCGGCCGTGTCGAGTTACGCCCCACTCGAATTGAAGCAGGCCGGCGACGCGCTCGAGCGCGCCGAGGCCTCCGCCGCGCACAAGGACAGCGCGGCCCAGGTCGACAAGCTGGCTTATCTGGCGCGGCAAAAGATCGCCACCGCCCAGGAAGTGGCCAAGCAAAAAGCCGCCGAGGCCCAGATCGCCAGCGCCGGCCAGCAGCGCGACCAGGTGCGCCTGGAGCAGCGCACCCAGGAGGCCGATCAGGCCAAGATGCAGGCGCAACAGGCGCAGGCCCAGGCCCAGCGGGCTCAAGCCCAGGCCCAGCAGGCTCAAGTCCAGGCCCAGAGCTCCGAGGCCGCCCGCGCCGAGGCGCAGGCGCGCGCGGCGCAGTTGGCGGCGCAGCTGGCCGAGCTGGCCGCCAAGCAGACCGAGCGCGGCAACATCATCACGCTGGGCGACGTGCTGTTCGCCACCAACCAGGCCAATCTGACGCCGGACGGCCTGCGCACCGTGCGCAAGCTGGCCGACCTGCTGACGAGCAATCCGCGGCGCAGCGTGCTGATCGAGGGCTTCACCGACAGCACCGGCGGCTCGGCGCACAACCTCGAGTTGTCGCAGCGCCGCGCCGACGCCGTGCGCGACGCCCTGCAGGGCATTGGCGTGGGCCGCGAGCGCATCGCCACGCGCGGCTACGGCGCGGCCTTTCCGGTGGCCGGCAACGGCAGCGTCGCCGGACGCCAGCAGAACCGCCGCGTCGAGATCGTGCTGTCGGAGGAGGGCGCGCCGATCCCCGCGCGCCGCTAGCAGAACCGGCGGTTGCGGGCGCCGCTCGGGCGCCCGCTTGACCAATCCACTTATTTTTAGCGAGGAGACATCATCATGTCCGATACCACCACAAGCAACGCGATCCCGGCCGGGATCGACACCGCGGCGATCCGCGCCGCCGCCCAGAATCTCGACGACGGCGCCGTCACCGCCGGCTACCGGGGCGACCGCGGCGCCGTGCTGGCGATGCTCAACGGCGCCCTGGCCACCGAGCTGGTGTGCATTTTGCGCTACAAGCGCCACTACTACACGGTGACCGGGCCGCAGAACGGCCACGCCAAGGCCGAGTTCCTCGAACACGCGCTGCAGGAGCAGGAGCACGCCGACTGGCTGGCCGAGCGCATCGTCCAGTTGAACGGCGAACCCGATTTTAATCCAGCAACATTGCTCGGACGCAGTCATGCCGAGTATGATGACTCCAGTAACGTGCAAGGCATGGTGCGCGCCAACCTGATCGCCGAGCGGGTGGCGATCGAGGCGTACCGGCAAATGATCGAGCAGATCGGCGACTCCGACCCGACCACCCGCCTGTTGCTGGTGAAGATCATGGCGGTCGAGGAGGAGCACGCCGAGGACATGCGCGACTTGCTGGAATAGCCCGAGGGCGTTTGCCGTACCGTTTTTTTTACTCGATTCACCTACAGGAGCTCAATCATGCTGGAAAATAACTTCAATACCGTCAACACCGATGTCAAAACCCTGGTCAAGGACGCCCAGGCGCTGCTGAGCGCGGCCGGCGCGCTGACCGGCGAAAAGGCGGAAGAGGTGCGCGTGCGCGGCATGCGCACGCTCGAGGCGGCCCTGGCCAAGGCGCAGGAGGCGCAGGCCAACGCCGTCGTCGCCGGCAAGGAAATGGCGGCCTCGGCCGACGTGTACGTGAAGGAAAACCCATGGCGCTCGATCGCCGCCGCGGCCGGCGTCGGCCTGCTGGTGGGCGTCATCCTCGGCCGCAAGTAAGCGCGGCGGAAGATGGACAAGTCTGCCGCATCCGGGGAGCCCGGCCTGCTCGGCTCGCTTGCCGGGGTCGCGCGCAACACGCTGGCGCTGCTCTTGTCGCGCGTCGAACTGGCCGCGGTCGAATTGACCGAGGCGCGCGCGCACCTGCGGCGCCTGATCGTCGTGTCGACGCTGGCCGTGCTGGCGCTGTTGTGCTGCGCGCTCTACGCCAGCGCGACGCTGGCGTTCCTGGGCTGGGACGCGCTGGGCTGGAAGATCCTGCCCTTGATCGCGTGCGGCTTTCTGGCCGTCGCCGTCGCGCTCGCGCTGTACGCGCGCGCGCTGCTGCGCCAGGACAAGCTGGGACTGCCGGCCACGATGGCCGAGTTGAAGGCCGACCGCGAGATGCTGTTGTGATCGAGTTGTAGGTAGTTGACCGGCCGGGGCGGCGCGCGCCGCCCCGGCCGGCGACATATTCGGAGAAATGCGCGATGTCGAAAGATGCGGCCGCTGCAGCGCTAACTGCACACAAGAATCGATTGATCGACGAGGGCGAGTTGTACCGCGTGCGCGTCGCGCTCGCCAGAGCCCACGTCGGCGCGGCCCTGCGCCCGGAGGCGCTGCTGCACGAGGCGCTCGGC
>JACMLV010000400.1 GCA_014379395.1 Burkholderiaceae bacterium | reverse complement strand
TGGTCAGGCCCTCCTGCACCAGGCGCAGCACGGTTTGCACCAGGTCGTCGCGCAGCGGCGCCGGGCCGGCCGCCAGCGTGGCGCCGAGCGCGATGTCGGGGTAGTGCTGCTGCCACAGTTGCAGGTAGCGGCGCAGGGTCTCGTCGGCGCCCAGGCCGTCCATCGCGTGGCGCGGGCGCAGCCGGTGCAAAATCGTGCGCACGCCGTCCTGCATCTGGCCGGTGACGGCGACGATGCTCTGGGCGTGGCCGTGCAGCGCGGCCTGCTCGGTGGTGCGCTGGGCGATGGCGCCGGCCAGCGCGCGCACGGCGGTGATGCCCTGCGCCAGTTCGTCGTGCAGTTCGCGGGCGATGGCGCGCCGCTCGGCTTCGATCCTGGCCTTCAGGCGCTGGTTCAGCGCGCGTTCGCTCTCGAGCCGCACGTTGTCGTTGACCGCTTCGGCCAGCCGGTTCGCCATGTCGTTGAAGGCGCCGGCGAGGGCGCCCAGCTCGGGTTCGGGAAAGACCGGCAGGCGGGTGTCGAAGCAGCCATGGCCGGTGCGGTCGAGCGCGGCCATCACCTGGCCGAGCGGGCGCAGGGCGCGGTCGAGGGCGTAGCGCACGGCCAGGAACAGCGCGCCCAGCAGCACGACGGCCCAGCCGGCCATCGCGCGCAGCTCGTCCCAGGCGTCGACGCTGGCGCGCGACGGGTCGGGGTGCAGGATCATGGTCAGCTCGCCGGCGCTGACGCGGCGCACGCTGAAATCGGGCTCGACGACGGCGCGGAACCAGGCCGGCGCGTAGCGGCCCGGCTTGTAGCTCGATTGCGGCGACAGGTAGCGCTGCTGGCCGCGGGCGTCGAGCACTTCGAGCGCGTTGGCGCGGATCCGTCCGACCGCGCGGATGTGCGCCAGCAGGCGCGCGCCGTCCCAGCCGCCCGGACGCGCGCTCACTTCGCGCGCGGCGACGTTCAGCCATTGTTCGGCGACGCGGCTGGCCGCCTGCACTTCCTCGCGGATCGATTCGTGGGTCTGCTTGAGCCACAGCCCGCCGAGGGTCAGCACCAGGACGCTGGCGAGGGCCGTGAGCACCAGGCTGATGCGGGTGTGCAGGCTGAGTTTGTCCAGTCGTGGTTCGGCGGTCATCGTGGCAATCGTGGGGTGGACGGCAGGTGTTGCCGTCGCTACGCTCATTTTTGCAATTGCCGTGCCAGCAACTGGAAACCCAAGGCGGCGCGGCGGAATCGGTCCCAGCCGGGGCGCGGGGCTGAAAAATCAGGGTGCGGCACGGGGCCGGGCTGCGACAGGTGTGCAAAAACGCGACAGTGAGTGTCTGTTTTATGAACAGGTGTCGATGCTCTGTCGTTCAGTTTTGTGTCATAGCGAAAAATCGGGGCCGGCCAGTGCCGCGCCGGCCCCAATGCGTCAGCAGCGCAGCCAGCCTTTGTCGCAGGCCACGTCGAGGAAGGCGCGGGCCCCTTCGGCGATCTCGGCATCGTTGCCTTCGAAGGCCGCCTGCAGCTCGGCGATGATGCCGGCCACGCTGGCCTGGCCGTCGCAGCGCTTGAGCACTTCGCCGGCCGACGGGTTCAGTTTGATCAGGCCTTCCGGGTAGAGCAGGATATGGGCGTCCTGGCTCGCTTCCCAGCGGAACATGTAGTGCGGCGCCAGCCGGGGCCGGGCGTCGTCGGGGATGGTGGTGAGGTTCATCGTCATCGCTCGGGAGTGCGGGCGGCGGCGCTCGATGGCCGCCGCCCGCGACGCCGTTTAACGTACGTAGACGTAAGCGGTGACTTCGAAGCCGAGGCGGATTTCGCAGTAGGCGGGATTGTTCCAGGTCATGACAAGTCTCCTATTAGTAGGGAACGGCGAGATGCAGCTCCTGACTGAGTATCGCTGTGGGGACTTGGCTGCGGCCTCCGGCGTATCGCCGAAAGCCGCTAAAGAAAATCATGACCTAGCGGCGGCGCACCGGGGTCAGCACGCTCGGCAGCGCCTTCGGCAGCGTGGCCGGGTAGTCGCGGCTGAAATGCAGGCCGCGGCTTTCGCGGCGCGACAGGGCGCTGTTGACGATCAGCGAGGCCACCTCGACCAGGTTGCGCAGTTCCAGCAGGTCGTGGGTGATGCGGAAATGGCGGTAGTACTCGTCGATTTCCTCCTTCAGCAGCGCGATGCGGTGCTGGGCCCGCTCGAGCCGCTTGGTGGTGCGCACGATGCCGACGTAATTCCACATGAAGCGGCGCAGCTCGTCCCAGTTGTGCGAGATCACCACCTCCTCGTCGGCGTCGGTGACGCGGCTCTCGTCCCATTCCGGCAGCGCCGGCACCTCGGTGCTCGGTCTGGCCTCGATGTCGTGCGCGCAGGCGCGCCCGATCACCAGGCATTCGAGCAGCGAGTTGCTGGCCAGCCGGTTGGCGCCGTGCAGGCCGGTGCAGGCCGTCTCGCCGACAGCGTACAGGCCGGCCAGGTCGGTGCGCCCGGCCAGGTCGGTGACCACGCCGCCGCAGGTGAAGTGCGCCGCCGGCACGATCGGGATCGCCTCCTTGGTGATGTCGATGCCCAGCTCCAGGCAGCGCGCGTAAATGGTCGGGAAGTGCTCGATCAGGAAGTCGGCCGGTTTGTGGCTGATGTCCAGGTGCACGTAGTCGAGGCCGCGCTTCTTGATTTCGAAGTCGATGGCGCGCGCGACGACGTCGCGCGGGGCCAGCTCGGCGCGCTCGTCGTGGGCCGGCATGAAGCGCGTGCCCGCCGCCGCGCCCGCTTCCGGCGGCAATTTC
>JACMLV010000399.1 GCA_014379395.1 Burkholderiaceae bacterium | reverse complement strand
GTTCAAGCCGCTGCGCGGCGACCCGGCCGACAGCGACGTCGAGGTGCGCTCGCAGGTGAACCTCTCGCGCGGCGAGCCGATGATCCTCAACTACCGCGTCTACAAGACCCCGGCCGGCTGGAAGATCTACGACATCAACGTACTCGGCGCGTGGCTGGTCGAAACCTACAAGGGCAGCTTCGCCAGCGAAATCGGCAAATCCGGGATCGACGGCCTGATCAAGACGCTGGCCGAGAAGAACAAGCGCCTGGCCAGTAAGCCGATCAAAGCCGCAGCCAAATAAGCGCCGCCATGCCAGAGCCACTCGATACCTTGCAATCGCTGACCTCGCTGACCGTGGCCAACGCCAGTTTGGCGCTGGAACAGGGGCTGGCCGCGATCCGCGCCGGCCAGACCGTGTTCGACCTGCGCCACGTCGCCACCGTCGACTCGGGCGCCGTGTCGGTGATGCTGGCCTGGCAGCGCGCCGCGCGCGTGGCCGGCGTCAAGCTGGAATTGCAGAACCTGCCGCCCAAGCTGAAAAGCCTGACCAATCTGTACGGCGTGTGCGCGCTGGTGGCCGGGCTGGGACCGGACGCGGTCTGCCCGCCGGACATGCAGGCGCCCGTCGTCACCCGCCTCGAGTCCCCTCTAGCGTCCATTTAAAACCCGCCGTCCGCCCCGGTTTTCCGTTTCGCCCGCGGCGCGGGCGACGCGCCCCGGCGCGGCGCGGCCTCCAATCCGGCTCAGCCATTCGGATTTCCCCTATAATTACCCGTTGCGCAAGCGCAAAGCGGAACCGGCCCGAATCGGGCAGCGCCCGCCCCCCACTCGTAGATTAGCCAGCATGACCGCCATCCAGATCAACAATGTCCAAAAGAGCTACCACGCGCTCCAGGCGCTGGGCGGGGTGTCGCTGTCGATCGAAAAAGGCGAGTTCTTCGGCCTGCTGGGGCCGAACGGCGCCGGCAAGACCACCTTGATTTCCATCATCGCCGGCCTGATCCGGCCCGACGGCGGCAGTGTCACCATCAACGGCCACGACGTCGTGAACGACTTCCGCGCCGCCCGCAAGCAGCTCGGCGTGGTGCCGCAGGAATTGGTGTTCGACCCGTTTTTCACCGTGCGCGAGACGCTGCGCCTGCAATCGGGCTACTTCGGCCTGCGCAACAACGAGCGCTGGATCGACGAGGTGATGGAGAACCTCGACCTGACCGCCAAGGCCGACACCAATATGCGCGCGCTGTCGGGCGGCATGAAGCGGCGCGTGCTGGTGGCGCAGGCCTTGGTGCACAAGCCGCCGGTGATCGTGCTCGACGAGCCGACCGCCGGCGTCGACGTCGAATTGCGCCAGACCCTGTGGAAGTTCATCGCGCGCCTGAACCGCGAGGGCCACACCGTCGTGTTGACCACCCATTACCTGGAAGAGGCGCAGGCGATGTGCGAGCGGGTCGCGATGCTCAAAAGCGGCAAGATCGTCGCGCTCGACACGATGTCCAAGCTGATCCGCCGCATCTCCGGCTCGCAGCTGGTGCTGCGCCTGAAAAGCGGCGCGCTGCCGCCCGACCTGCACCAGCTGGTGCTGCATCCCGAGCACAACGCCGGGCGCTCGATCAGCCTGCGCGTCAACGAATACACCGAGGTCGAGCACATCCTGGCGCGCCTGCGCGAGAGCGGCGCCGTGATCGACGAGATGCAGTTGCAGCAAGCCGACCTGGAAGACATCTTCCTGCAGATCATGGACGGCGACGCCGACGGAAAGGGCGCATGAGTTTCATCTCCACCGGCTTTCGCACCCTCGCATACAAGGAAACCCTGCGTTTTTGGAAAGTGGCGACCCAGACCGTCGCCGCGCCGATCCTGACCGCCATGCTGTACCTGTTGATCTTCGGCCACGTGCTCGAGGGCCGGGTGCAGGTCTACCAGAGCCTGAGCTACACGGCCTTCCTGATCCCCGGCCTGGTGATGATGAGCGTGCTGCAAAACGCCTTCGCCAACTCGTCGTCGTCGCTGATCCAGTCCAAGATCACCGGCAACCTGGTGTTCATCCTGCTCACGCCCCTGTCGCACTGGGAGATCTTCTCGGCCTACGTGCTGGCCTCGATGGTGCGCGGGCTGGTGGTCGGCGCCGGCGTGTTCGCCGTCACCGCCTGGTTCGCCGACCTGTCCTTCGTCGCGCCGCTGTGGATTGTCACCTTCGCCCTGCTGGGCGCGGCCATCCTCGGCACCATGGGCCTGATCGCCGGCATCTGGGCCGACAAGTTCGACCAGTTGGCCGCGTTCCAGAACTTCCTGATCATGCCGGCCACCTTCCTGTCCGGCGTGTTCTATTCGATCGACTCGCTGCCGCCGTTCTGGCAGAAGGTGTCGCACCTGAACCCGTTCTTTTACATGATCGACGGCTTCCGCCACG
>JACMLV010000398.1 GCA_014379395.1 Burkholderiaceae bacterium | reverse complement strand
TGACCGAGCTGTTGCGCACCCGGCGCGAGGCCAGCCTGAGCCTGTCCCTGACCGAGGAGGGCGGGCACCGGCGCTGGCTCGACGTGTGCGTCGCCATGGTCGGCGACGGCGCCGGCGGCATCGGCCACGCGGCGGCCGAATTCCGCGACGTCACCGAGAGCCGCGGCTACCGCCAACAGCTCGAGCACCAGGCCAACTACGACCTGTTGACAGGCCTGCCGAACCGCAACTTGCTGATGGACCGCATGCGCCTGGCGCTGCAGCGGTGCCAGCGCGACGACGGCCCGGTGTTCGTGCTGTGGGTCGACCTGGACCGCTTCCAGCTGATCAACGACACGCTGGGGCGCTACGTGGCCGACCAGGTGCTGCTCACCGTGACGGCGCGGCTTAGCGCGCTCGGCTGCGCCACCGTGGCGCGCGCCGAGAGCGACGAGTTCGTGCTGATCGCCGACGCCGCCACCAGCGAGCGCGCCGTCGCCTCGCTGGCGACACGGATCCAGCGCGCGATCGCGGCGCCCATGCAGCTCGACGGCCACGAGCTGACCGTCACGGCCAGCATCGGCATCGCCGTCGCGCCCGGCGACGGGCGCCTGGCCGACGCGCTGCTGCGCAACGCCAGCGTGGCCATGTACCGCGCCAAGGAGGCCGGGCCGGGCAGTTTTTGCTTCTACGCCGGCGAGATGAACGCGCACGCGGTGCCGCGCCTGCGCCTGGAGGCCGGCTTGCGCAAGGCCATCGAGCGCGACCAGTTGTTCCTGATGTACCAGCCGAAGATCGACCTGCTGAGCGGCCGGATGAGCGGCGCCGAGGCGCTGCTGCGCTGGCGCCATCCCGAGCTCGGCCTGGTCTCGCCGGCCGAGTTCATCCCGCTCGCCGAGGAGAGCGGCCTGATCCTGCCGATCGGCGCCTGGGTGCTCGAGCGCGCCTGCGCCCAGATCCGCCAATGGCTCGACGACGGCGTCGATTGCGGGAGCGTGGCCGCCAACGTCTCGCCGGTGCAGTTCTTCCGCGGCGACCTGGTCGGCCAGATCACGGCCCTGTTGCGCAAGTACCGCCTGGCGCCGCGCCACCTGATGATCGAGATCACCGAGAGCACCCTGGTGCGCGACACCGAGCGCGCGGTGGTGGTCATGCGGCAGCTCAAGGCGCTCGGCATCAAGCTCGCCATCGACGATTTCGGCACCGGCTACTCGTCGCTCGGCGCCTTGAAGCGCTTCCCGATCGACTACCTGAAGATCGACCGCTCGTTCGTCACCGACCTGACCGCCGCCGCCTGCGACGACGCCATCGCCGAGGCCATCCTGGCCCTGGCGCGCGGGCTCGGCCTGCGCGTCGTGGCCGAGGGCGTCGAGACTCCCGAGGCGTGGGACGCGCTTGCCGGCCTGCAATGCGACGAGGCCCAGGGCTTCTACCTCGGCCGCCCGATGACGGCGAGTGCTTTGGCGGGCTGGCTGCGCGAGCTCGGCCCGCGCTTCGTGCCTACGTAAAGAGCGGCGCCAGGTCGAGCTTCGACATCGCGTCGTCGGCCGGCCGCCCGGCGAAGCGCTCCGCCGCGTCCAGCAGCTTCGGCAGCACGTCGACGTCGCCGGTCGTGAGCAGGAAGACCTGCGGGTTGCCGAGCACCCAGTGGGCCGCCCGATCGATGTCCGTTTGTTCCGTGAGCGGCTCGTACCAGGTCGCGGCGGTGTGCTCGCGGCCCTCCCACGGCTTCTGGGCGAGGCTCTTGATCGTCTGGAGCGCCACGTTGCGCTCCTCGCAGGTCGCCGCGAGCTGCTCGAAGGTCTCGGCGTAGCGCGGGTCGCGCATCTGCACCCAGTTGTAGGGGCACAGCACGGAATCGAAGGCATGGCGCTCGAGGCTGCGCTGGTGCATCTTCGGCACCGAGAGACCGTGGCCGGTGACGCCGATGAAGCGCACGAGGCCCTCGTCGCGGGCTTCCAGGCACGCCTCCAGCGCGCCGCCGGGACTCAACGCGATGTCCCACTCGATCACGTCCACGAGGTTGTGGAGCTGGATCGAGTCGACGTGGTCGTCGCCGAGGCGGTCGAGCGAGCGGCGGATCTCCTCACGCGCCTCGCGGTAGGTGCGCTTGTCGGTCTTCGTGGCCACGAAGAACTCGCCCTCGTGGCGGCGCAGCCAGGTGGCGATGCGCAGCTCGGCGTCGCCGTAGCTGGCCGCGACGTCGATGTGGTTGACGCCGTGCTCGAGCAGCAGCTCCAGCGTGCGGTCGGCAGCCTGCTTGGAGACGCTCCCCAGCGCCGCGGCGCCGAAGATCGTGCGAGACGA
>JACMLV010000397.1 GCA_014379395.1 Burkholderiaceae bacterium | reverse complement strand
TGCCGGCCACGATGTTCGAGGAATTCGGCTTCAACTACATCGGCCCGATCGACGGCCACGACCTCGATTCGCTGGTGCCGACGCTGCAAAACCTCAAGCATCTGAAGGGGCCGCAGTTCCTGCACGTGGTCACCAAGAAGGGCCAGGGCTACAAGCTGGCCGAGGCCGAGCCGATCCTGTACCACGGCACCGGCAAGTTCAATCCGGCCGAGGGCATCGTGCCGGCCGCCGCCGGCAAGGTCACCTACACCGAGGTGTTCGGCAACTGGCTGTGCGACATGGCCGCGCAGGACAAGCGCCTGGTCGGCATCACGCCGGCCATGCGCGAAGGCTCCGGCATGGTGCGCTTCGAGCAGCAATTCCCCGAGCGCTACTTCGACGTCGGCATCGCCGAGCAGCACGCGGTGACCTTCGGCGCCGGCCTGGCCTGCGAGGGCTTGAAGCCGGTGGTGGCGATCTACTCGACCTTCCTGCAGCGCGGCTACGACCAGTTGATCCACGACGTCGCGCTGCAAAACCTCGACGTCACCTTCGCGCTCGACCGCGCCGGGCTGGTCGGCGCCGACGGCGCGACCCACGCCGGCAACTACGACATCGCCTTCCTGCGCTGCATCCCGAACATGGTGATCATGGCGCCGTCGGACGAGAACGAATGCCGCAAGATGCTCACCACCGCCTACCAGTATCCGGGCCCGGCGGCGGTGCGCTATCCGCGCGGCGCCGGCACCGGCGCCGTGATCGAGAAGGAATTGTCGGCCCTCGAAATGGGCGTCGGCCAGATCAAGCGCGAAGGCAAGAAGATCGCGATCCTGGCGTTCGGCACGATGGTCGCGCCGAGCGTGGCCGCGGCGGGCGAGTTGGACGCGACGGTGGCCGACATGCGCTTCGTGAAACCGCTCGACGTCGCGCTGGTGCGCCGCCTGGCGCAGGAGCACGATTACCTGGTGACGGTGGAGGAGGGCTGCATCATGGGCGGCGCGGGCGCGGCGGTGGCCGAGGCGCTGGCGCAGGAAGCCATCGTCAAGCCGCTGTTGATGCTGGGCCTGCCCGACAAGTTCATCGACCACGGCGACACGGCCCTGTTGCTGAAGAACGCCGGCTTGGACGCGGCCGGCATCTTGGCCTCGATCCGGGCCCGCTTCGCCGGCGGCGAGCCGCGCCTGGCGGCGGTCAGCAACGGCTGATTCGGCCGCTTGCGGGAATAAAAAAAGCGACGCATGAATGCGTCGCTTTTTTTATGCACAGATGGATTCGGTTTAACCGCGCTTGCGCTCGTGCTGCCACAGCACGTCGCCGCCGCCGGCGAAGCGGTTCAGTACGCGCGAGAGCACGAACAGCAGGTCCGACAGCCGGTTCACGTACTGGCGCGGATGGTCGTGGATGGCTTCGGCCTTGCCCAGCGTGACGATGCTGCGCTCGGCGCGCCGGCAGACGGTGCGGCAGACGTGGGCCACGGCGGCCGCGCGCGAGCCGGCCGGCAGGATGAATTCGGTCAGCGCCGGCAGTTCGGCGTTGTATTTTTCCAGCATGTCGTCGAGGCGGGTCACGTGCTCCTCCTTGATCAGCTGGAAGCCCGGAATGCACAATTCGCCGCCCAGGTCGAACAGGTCGTGCTGGATCGTGATCAGCTCTTCGCGCAGCGCCTCCGGCATCGCTTCGCAGAGCAGCAGGCCGATGTTGGAATTGAGTTCGTCGACGTCGCCCATGGCGTGCACGCGCACGCTGTCTTTTGTGGTGCGGCTGCCGTCGCCGAGGCCGGTGCTGCCGTTGTCACCGGTGCGGGTGGCGATTTTAGAGAGGCGGTTGCCCATGATGTGATCCCGTTCGTCAGTGTATGGATGGAGAATACGTGGATGGAGAATACGACGAAGGCGGCGCGCGCCGCGCCACGATGGCTTGGCCGCGCCGCCTTGGTTGATGGCGCGGCCGGCTGGCCCTCTGGGGCGCAGCGCGGCCGCGGCGATCAGACCAGTCCGAGGTGCTCGGTGCCGGCCGACAGGTCGCGTGTCTTGGCCGATTTGCCTTCGAGCTTGATGCTCAGGCGCAGGTCGTTGACGGAATCGGCGTTGCGCAGCGCGTCCTCGTAGGTGATCTTGTCGGCCTCGTGCAGGTCGAACAGCGCCTGGTCGAAGGTCTGCATGCCGAGCTCGCGCGACTTCTTCATGATCTCCTTGATCTCGTGCACCTGGCCCTTGAAGATCAGGTCGGAGATCAACGGCGAATTGAGCATGATCTCGATCGCCACGCAGCGGCCCTTGGCGTCCTTCAGCGGGATCAGGCGCTGCGAGATCAAGCCCTTGAGGTTGAGCGACAAGTCCATCAGCAGTTGCTGGCGACGCTCCTCGGGGAAGAAGTTGATGATGCGGTCGAGCGCCTGGTTGGCGCTGTTGGCGTGCAGGGTGGCCAGGCACAAGTGGCCGGTCTCGGCGAAGGCGATCGCGTGGTCCATCGTCTCGCGGTCGCGGATCTCGCCGATCTGGATCACGTCGGGCGCCTGGCGCAGGGTGTTTTTCAGCGCCACGCCCCAGTCCTCGGTGTCGACCCCGACTTCGCGCTGGGTGACGATGCAGTTGCGGTGCGGGTGCACGTACTCGACCGGATCTTCGATGGTGATGATGTGGCCGTGGCTGTTTTCGTTGCGGTAGCCGACCATCGCCGCCAGCGTGGTCGACTTGCCCGAGCCGGTCGCGCCGACCATGATGACCAGGCCGCGCTTGGCCATGACGACGTCCTTGAGCACGGGCGGCAGGCCCAGCTCTTCGAGCTTGGGGATGGTGGTGGTGATGGTGCGCAGCACCATGCCGACGCAGCTCATCTGGACGAAGGCGGACACGCGGAAGCGGCCCAGGTCGCCGGGGCTGATGGCGAAGTTGGCCTCCTTGGTCAGTTCGAACGAGGCGGTTTGCTTGTCGTTCATGATCGAGCGCGCCAGGTCGACCGTGTGGGCCGCGCTCAGCACTTGGTTGGACACCGGCGTCAGCTTGCCGTCGATCTTGATGGCGGGCGGGAAGCCGGCGGTGATGAACAGGTCGGAGCCGTTCTTGTCGACCATCAGGCGCAGCAGGTCGAACATGAATTTTGATGCCTGGTCGCGTTCCATTGCGTGTTTCCTTGTCTTGGGCGCAGGCGCGCGGCGGCGCCCGCCGATTCTTGCGTTGGGCTTAGCCGGGGAAGTTATCCGGAATCTTGGCGGCCGAGCGGGCCGCCGCCGGCGAGATCACGTTGCGCCGCACCAGGTCGCTCAGGGTCTGGTCGAGCGTGACCATGCCGACGTTGCTGCCGGTCTGGATCGCCGAGTACATCTGGGCGATCTTGGCTTCGCGGATCAGGTTGCGGATGGCCGGCGTGGCGACCATGATCTCGTGCGCGGCGACGCGGCCCGAGCCGTCCTTGGTCTTGAGCAGGGTCTGCGAGATGACCGCCTGCAGCGATTCGGACAGCATGGCGCGCACCATTTCTTTTTCATCGGCCGGGAACACGTCGACGATGCGGTCGATGGTCTTGGCGGCCGACGAGGTGTGCAGGGTGCCGAACACCAGGTGGCCGGTTTCGGCGGCCGACAGGGCCAGGCGGATGGTTTCCAGGTCGCGCAATTCGCCGACCAGGATCACGTCCGGGTCTTCCCGCAGCGCCGAGCGCAGCGCGTTGTTGAACGACAGCGTGTGCGGGCCCACTTCACGCTGGTTGATCAGGCATTTCTTCGAGTCGTGCACGAATTCGATCGGGTCTTCGATGGTCAGGATGTGGCCGTATTCGTTCTCGTTGACGTGGTTCACCATCGCCGCCAGCGTGGTCGACTTGCCCGAGCCGGTCGGGCCGGTCACCAAGACCAGACCGCGCGGCTTGGAGGCGAGCTCGCTGAAGATGCGCGGGCAGTTGAGTTCTTCCAGGCTCATGATCTTCGACGGGATCGTGCGCAGCACGGCCGAGGCGCCGCGTTCCTGGTTGTAGGCGTTGACGCGGAAGCGCGCCAGGCCGGGGATGGCGAACGAGAAGTCGCACTCGAGCATCTCTTCGTACGCCTTGCGCTGGCCGTCGTTCATGATGTCATAGATCATGCCGTGCACGTCCTTGTGCTCGAGCGGCGGCACGTTGATCCGGCGCACGTCGCCGTGCACCCGGATCATCGGCGGCAGGCCGGCCGACAGGTGCAAGTCGGAGGCCTTATTCTTAACGGAGAATGCGAGTAATTCTGAGATGTCCATTTATAATCCCTGAGCCTGCGTTTATGGGGCGCAAGACGCGCTGCCGCCGCGGTGCTTTTTATTTACCCCTGATCAATGATTATGTCCACAATCGACGCCAACTTGCAAGCAGTCCAGCAGATTATCGGGGCCGCCGCGCGCGAGGCCGGGCGGGCGCCGCGGAGCGTGGCCTTGCTGGCGGTGTCGAAGACTTTTGGCTTCGAGGCGGTGCTGGAGGCGGTGCGCGCCGGCCAGCGCGCGTTCGGCGAAAATTATCTGCAGGAGGCGCTCGACAAGATCGCCGCGGTCGCCGCCGCCGTGCCCGAAACGCCGCTCGAATGGCATTTCATCGGCCCGATCCAGAGCAACAAGACGCGTCCGATCGCCCAGCATTTCGACTGGGTCCACGCGGTCGAGCGGGAAAAGATCGCGCAGCGCCTGTCGGAGCAGCGCCCGGCCGGAATGGCGCCGCTCAACATTTGTTTGCAGGTCAATATCAGCGGCGAGGCCAGCAAGAGCGGCGTGACGCCGGCCGAGTTGCCGGAACTGGCGCGGCGGGTGGCGGCGCTGCCGAACCTGAAGCTGCGCGGCCTGATGGCGATCCCGGAACCGGAGGCCAATTTCGAAGCGCAGCGCGCGCCGTTCGCGCGCCTGCGCCAGCTGTACGAACAATTGCGCGCCGACGGGCTCGAACTCGACACGCTGTCGATGGGCATGTCGGCCGACCTGCGCGCGGCCATCGTCGAGGGCGCCACCATCGTGCGCGTGGGCAGCGCCATCTTCGGCGCGCGCCATTATTCCTGAACATCCAATTTGAAAGCATCGTCATGAGCACTGAAATGAAAATCGCCTTCGTCGGCGGCGGCAACATGGCCGCGGCCCTGATCGCCGGCCTGGCCGGAAAACTGACCGCCGGCGCGAACATCCATGTGATCGACCCGAACCCGGCCGCGCTGGAGAAGTTGCACGCCCAGTTCGGCGTGAGCGTCGCGCCGCAGGTGGCGCCAGCCGATGCCGCGCTGACCGGCAGCGACGTGATCGTGCTGGCGGTCAAGCCGCAAAGCATGCGCGAAGTGGCGGCGCTGTTGCTGCCGGTGCTGCAACAAGGCGGCGCCCCGCTGATCCTGTCGATCGCGGCCGGCATCCGCGGCGCCGACCTGTCGCGCTGGCTCGGCGGCTACGGCGCCATCGTGCGCTGCATGCCGAACACGCCGGCCTTGATCGGCCTGGGCATCACCGGCATGGTCGCCACGGCCGGCGTCAGCGCGGGCCAGAAGGCGGCCGCCGACGCGATCCTGAAAGCGGTCGGCTCCACCGTCTGGCTGGAAGACGAGGCGCAGATCGATCCGGTCACCGCCGTTTCCGGCAGCGGCCCGGCCTATGTGTTTTACTTCATCGAGGCGATGCAGGAAGCGGCCGCCGAGCTGGGGCTGACGCCCGAGCAGGGCAAGCAGCTGGCGCTGGCGACTTTTGTTGGCGCGGCGCAGTTGGCGGCGCGGTCGGACGAGCCGGTCGCGCTGCTGCGCGAGCGCGTCACCTCCAAGGGCGGCACCACCTATGCGGCGCTGACCAGCATGGAGCAAAGCGGCGTCAAGGGGGCGATCGTCGAGGCGGTGAAGGCGGCCGCGCGGCGCGGCAAGGAGATGGGCGACGAACTGGGCGCGGCAGACTGAGTTGGCCGCCGCCGGCCTTGGGCCGGCTGATTTTGTGAAGCGTAGTGGAGGCCGGCTTAGAGCCGGCTTTTTTTGGTTCTTCACTGTTTAGCGGGAAGAACCTTGTTCTTGATGCCCGGGGGGGGGGACTGAGCGGCGGGCTGCGGAGCGGATTTATTTCCGAGGACGGTCAGCTGAGTGGGCAGGTTTTTGTGCCCACGCTGTCGTGCTTCCGCGTGGGCACAAAAGCCTGCCCACCTTACTTGACGGCGCGGCTGGCTTATTTTTTGAGGCGGCCGCTCAGCCGGCGCAGCAACGGTACTACGGTATTGACGCTTTTCCAGGCCGAGGCGGCGCTCAGCAGCAGCGGCACGGCGCGTTTCGGGCGCGTGACGGCCAGGCCGAGCGCGCCGCCGGCGATCATCAGCGGAATTTTCAGGCGCGGCCCGAGCTGGGCGCGCAGGTTGCGCGGGGCGAGCGGCAGCAGCAGGTTTTTCGCCTCGGCAGCGAGCGACAGGCGCTGCAGCGCGCACTCGGTGATCAAGGCTTCGCGCCGCAGCGCGCGCGGGCCGCTCGCGGTGGCGTGCTTCATTGCGCCCTCGTCAGGTTTTTCATGCTGTCGACGTCCTTGCCCAGCTCGGCGAGCGTGAACGACAGCAGCTTGGGTTTGTGGCGGAAGCTGTTGCGCACGCCGACCCCGATGGCGACGGCGATGGCGACGTAGACGCCGGCCGTGACCAGGATGGCGGCGAGCCGGTGGGTATCCCAGAACAGCACGATGATGAAGAAGGTGCCCAGCACGATGGCCAGGCCCAGGCACAGCAGCGCCAGCAGGGACAGCGCCAGGTAGCCCAGGAAGCGCAGCGATTCCTCTTCCATCTCGACCGCCGCCAGCTCGATCCGGGTGCGGACGATGGCCACCAGCGTGGTGGCGACACGGCCCAGTGTTTCTGCGATTGCCATGGCAGCTCCCGCCGGTTCAGGTTTATTTGCGTCCGATAAGCAGGCCGAGCATGACGCCGACCGCCGCGCCGACGCCGACCGAGGTCCAGGGATTGTCCTTGACGTAGGCGTCGGTGGCCTGGGCCGCGACCTTGCCGCGCGCCGTCATGTTGGCCTGCAGCTTGACCAGGTCGGTTTTCGCCGTGTCCAGGGTCGACTCGAATTTTTCCTTCACCGCGCGCATGTCCTCGCCGCTGCGCGCGCCGACGTTGCCGAGCCAGCTTTCCGCCTGCTGGATGACGTTTTTCATGTCGTCCATCAGCTTCTCGCGCGCGTCGCCGTAACGCCCTTTGGACATCATCTGCGAGCTGCTGTCGCCGCCGTTCGGGTTGGGTTTGTCGCCGGTTCGTGTCGAGTCCATGAATGCTCACCTCATCGCTGTGGAAAAACGGGAAATCCCAGTGTAGGCAGCGGGTCCGGCGCAGCTTTGCGCGCGCTCAATCGTTGGCGGACGGTTCAGCGCAGCGCGTAGTCGAGCGCGACGCCGGCGAAAACCGCCGCGCCGAGCCAGTTGTTATGGCGGAACGCGGCGAAGCAGGCCATCCGCTCGCGGTGGCGGATCAGCGTGTAATGGTAGGCGGCGCAGCCGGCCGCGACCACGAGGCCGGCGGCGAACCAGCCGCGCAGACCGAGTTCCCAGCCGCACACCAGCCAGATCGCCAGGCTGGCGCCGTAGCACAGCATGACGGCGGCGACGTCGAAGCGGCCGAAGGTGATGGCGGAGGTGCGGATGCCGATTTTCAAGTCGTCGTCGCGGTCGACCATCGCGTATTCGGTGTCGTAGGCGACGGCCCAGAAGACGTTGCCGATCAACAGCGCCCAGGCCGGCCACGGCACCGCGTTTTGCACCGCCGCGAAGGCCATCGGGATGCCGAAGCCGAAAGCGATGCCGAGGTAGGCCTGCGGAATGGCGAAGAAGCGCTTGAAGTAGGGATAGGTGCCGGCCACGATGACGGCGGCCACCGACAGTTGCATGGTCAGCGCGTTGAGCGGCAGCACCAGGGTGAAGGAGAGCAGGGCCAGCACGCCGGCCACGGCGAGCGCCTCGCCCGGCCTGATCTGGCCGCTGGTCACCGGCCGCTGGGCGGTGCGCTTGACGTGCTTGTCGAAGTGGCGGTCGGCGTAGTCGTTGATGGCGCAGCCGGCCGAACGCATCAGCACCGTGCCGAGCGTGAAGATGAGCAGCAGGCGCCAGTCGGGCACGCCTTGCGTGGCCAGCCACAGCGCGCCCAGGGTGGGCCACAGCAGCAGCACCGCGCCGATGGGTTTGTCGAGCCGGACCAGGCGGAAGTAGAGCGCCAGTTTATTCATGGGAGATAGGTTTGGGTGAAGTCGGAAAGCGCGGGCGGGTGGCCCGCGGTCGATGGCGCAGTGTATCGATCTATTGCGGCGGCAGCAGTGGCGTCACGCCCGGCAGCTGGCAATTGGCGATCGCCGCGCAGATGGCGTCGATGGCGGCCTTGCGGGTGAAGCTCTTGCGCCAGACGATGACGACGCGGCGCTGCGGCGCCGGCTCCTCGAACGGGCGGTAGCGCAGCAGGCCGTCGCTGGCCCGCATGTCGGGCACGGCCGCGCGCGGCAGCACCGTCAGGCCGATGCCGGAGGCGACCATGTGGCGGATGGTTTCCAGCGACGAGCCCTCGAAGGTGCGCTGCATGCCGTTGTCGGGCGTCGAGAAGCGCGCCATTTCCGGGCACACCTCGAGCACCTGGTCGCGGAAGCAGTGGCCGTTGCCGAGCAGGAGCATGGTTTCTTTTTTCAGGTCGGCGGCGGCGATTTTCGCGCGCGCGGCCCATGGATGGCCGGCCGGCATCGCCACCACGAACGGCTCGTCGTAGAGTTCGTGCAGCGCCATGCCGTGCTCGGGCAGCGGCAGCGCCATGATGGCCGCGTCGAGTTCGCCCTGCCGCAGCATTTCCAACAGGCGCACGGTGAAATTCTCCTGCAACACCAGCGGCATCCGCGGCAGGTTGGTGATCATCGCCTTGACCAGCGGCGGCAGCAGGTAGGGGCCGATGGTGTAGATCACGCCCAGGCGCAGCGGCCCGACCAGCGGGTCCTTGTTCTGCTGCGCCAGCTCCTTGATGGCGGCGGTCTGTTCCAGCACGCGCTCGGCCTGGGCGATGATCTGCGCGCCGAGCGGGGTGACCGAGATTTCGGCGCCGCCGCGCTCGAACAGCACCACGCCGAGCTCCTCTTCGAGCTTGCGGATCGCCACCGACAAGGTCGGCTGGGCCACGTAGCAATCCTCGGCGGCGCGGCCGAAGTGCTTGGCGCGCGCCACCGCGACGATGTATTTCAGTTCAGTGAGCGTCATGGCGTCATTGGAACACAGGCCCGCTTGCGCAGGCAATGCCGGAAAGTGCGGCGGGAGCGCCCGGACCGCGGCGAAACGAAAGTGCATTGTAACGGATCGAATCGCTATAATTGTTGGCTCCGGCGCACTGTCGCGGCCGGCGATTCTTGAAAGGCGAGCATGGCCTCCACTTTTGGTCCTGAGGAAGCTCAGGCGTATATCCACAAGCTGCTCAAGGCGATGCACCAGACCGGCGGCTCGGACTTGTTCATTTCGGCCGACTTCCCTCCCAGCATCAAGTCGCAGGGCGCGATGCGCCCGCTGAGCGCGCAAAAGCTGAGCGGCGAGGTGACCCGCGCGCTGGCGCACTCGATCATGAACGCCAAGCAAAAGCGCGAGTTCGAGGAGGAGTTGGAGTGCAACTTCGCCATCTCGCTGCCCGACGTGTGCCGCTTCCGCGTGAACGTCTTCGTGCAGCAGCAAAACGTGGCGATGGTGATCCGCACCATCTCGTCGGAAATCCCGAACTTCGAAAAGCTCGACCTGCCCGAGGTGCTCAAGGACGTCATCATGACCAAGCGCGGCCTGGTCTTGGTGGTCGGCGGCACCGGCTCGGGCAAGTCGACCACGCTGGCGGCGATGATCGACTACCGCAACGCCAATTCGGCCGGCCACATCATCACGGTCGAGGACCCGGTCGAGTACGTGCACAAGAACAAGGGCTGCCTGATCACGCACCGCGAGGTCGGGGTCGACACGCTGTCCTGGCACAACGCGCTGAAAAACACGCTGCGCCAGGCGCCCGACGTGATCCTGATCGGCGAGATCCGCGACACCGAGACCATGGAGCACGCGATCGCGTTCGCCGAGACCGGCCACCTGTGCCTGGGCACGCTGCACGCGAACAACTCGAACCAGACCATGGACCGCATCATCAACTTCTTCCCCGAGGAGCGCCGCAACCAGCTGCTGATGGACCTGTCGTCGAACCTGCGCGCGATCGTTTCGCAGCGCCTGGTGCGCACCGAGGACGGCAAGGGCCGCAAGGCCGCCATCGAGATCCTGCTGAACACGCCGACGATTGGCGAGATGATCCTGAAGGGGAACTTCCAGGGGATCAAGGAGATCATGCACAAGTCGCGCGAATTGGGCATGTGCACCTTCGACCAGGCGCTCTACGAGCTGTATAACAAGGGCCAGATCGGCTACGACGAGGCGATCCGCAACGCCGACTCGGCCAACGGCCTGCGCCTGCAGATCAAGCTGCGCGGCGAGCGCAAGGAGCCGGGCGACGCCGGCGCCGGCGCCGGCACCGAGTTCAGCATGCAGATCGACGAGGAGGAAGAGGACAAGGAAGAGCCGGCCAAGTAGGCGCGTGCGGCGTCCGGACGGACGCCGTCCTTTGTCCTGGCCTGACTCCTCGCGGCAACGCCGTTTTATTCACCTTCCTTTTATTCACCTTCCATTACCCGGCCGCCCCGGCGGCCCATTCCCTATGCCCCAATTCGAAACCAAACTTTGCACCCGCGCCGACTTGGCCGCGCGCGTGGCCGTCCTGCCCAAGCCGGTGGTGCTGACCAACGGCGTGTTCGACATCCTCCATCGCGGCCACGTCACCTATCTGGCGCAGGCGCGCGCGCTGGGGGCGTCGCTGGTGGTGGCGGTCAACACCGACGCCTCCGTCAAGCGCCTGGGCAAGGGCGACGACCGCCCGCTCAACACCTGCGAGGACCGCATGGCGCTGCTGGCCGCGCTCGAATCGGTCAGCCTGGTGGTGCCGTTCGACGAGGACAGTGCGCTCGAGGTGGTGCAGGAGGCGCAGCCGGAAATCTACGCCAAGGGCGGCGACTACGACATGCAGGCGATCCCGGAGGGCAAGGCCGTGCTGGCCTACGGCGGCCAGGCGCTGGCGATCGACTTCGAACACGACCGCTCGACCACCAAGCTGCTGACCAAGGTGCGCCAGGCGGCGCCGTAACGGTCTGGCAGGACCGCTCCCGCGCTGTAAAAGTTGTTTATAAATCCCTTAAAAAATTAGCCGGTATCCGACGCAGCCGGTACAATCTACCGCGCTGTAAATTGATGGCGGTGATTTTTTAAGGGGCGGGAAAATATGTCGGGTGAGATTAGTATCAAGGCGCGCTTAATGCTGGTGCTGGGGTTGTGCATCGTGTTCCTGGTGGCCGTCGGCGGCGCCGGCCTGTACAGCGCGCAGCACAATGTCCGCCTGCTCAAGGAAATGACCTTGAAGGACAAGGACACCGAGGCGGCGATCCAGAACATCCGCTACCGCATGGAAATCAATCGCAGCGAGTTGTTCCGCGCGATCCAGCACGATCCCAAGTTCGACATCGCCAAGCTGCACGACCACCCGCTGACCAGGCACACCGCCAGCATGGAAGAGAACAACAAGGGCTTCAAGGGCGCCTTCGACGCCTACCAGGCCGGCATCGTCGATCCGGAAGAGAAAAAGCTGGTCGAGGCCTGGGTCGCCAGCACCGACGGGCTGGGCATCGGCGCGATCAAGAAGCTGGCCGAGGCGATGCAGGCCGACCAGTGGGACGAGGCCGAGCTGGGCGCCGTCAAGATCATCACCCCGCTGTACAACCGCAGCGAGAAGGATTCGCTGGCGCTGGTCGACTACATCCACCAGCGCGCCGAGCGCAACCGCGCCGAGGTCGACGCCAACATCGCCCGCACCGGCTATGTGCTGGCCGGCGCCATCGCGCTCGGCGTGCTGCTGGCCGTCGCCACCGGCGGCGTGCTGATTCGCAGCATCACCGAACCGCTGCGCCACGCCGTCGAGGTCGCCACACGGGTGGCCGACGGCGACCTGCGCACCAATATCACCGTCACCCGCCACGACGAGATCGGCGCGCTGCTGCACGCGCTGCGGCACATGAACACCAGCCTGTCGCACATCGTCGGCGACGTGCGCGCCGGCACCGACACGATCGCCGCGGCGTCGGGCCAGATCGCGGCCGGCAACCTCGACTTGTCGCGCCGCACCGAGGACCAGGCCAGCTCGCTGCAGGAGACGGCCTCGGCGATGGAACAGATCACCGCCACCGTCAAGCAGAACGCCGACAACGCGCGCCAGGCCAACCAGATGGCCGAGTCGGCCTCGCAGGTGGCCGTCAAGGGCGGCGCGGTGGTGGCCGGCGTGGTCGCCACGATGGGCGCGATCAACGAATCGTCGCGCAAGATCGCCGACATCATCGGCGTCATCGACGGCATCGCCTTCCAGACCAACATCCTGGCCCTGAACGCGGCCGTCGAGGCGGCCCGGGCCGGCGAGCAGGGCCGCGGCTTCGCCGTGGTGGCGACCGAAGTGCGTTCGCTGGCCCAGCGCAGCGCCGCCGCCGCCAAGGAGATCAAGACCCTGATCGACGACTCGGTGCGGCAGGTCGAGGTCGGCAACAAGCAGGCCGAGCAGGCCGGCGGCACCATGAGCGAGGTGGTCGCCAGCGTGCAGCACGTGACCGACATCATGAGCGAGATCACCGCCGCCAGCCACGAGCAGAGCATCGGCATCGAGGAGGTCAACCGCGCCATCGGCCAGATGGACGAGACGACCCAGCAGAACGCCGCGCTGGTCGAGCAGGCCGCCGGCGCCGCCGCGTCGATGCAGGAGCAGGCGCGGCATCTGGAGGAGCTGGTCAATCAATTCGAACTCGACAGCGAACACCAGACGCCGCGCGCCGGCCTCGCCGACCAGCTTGCCGCCCGCCTCGACTTTTTCGACCGAGTCGCCGATCAGGGTCTTGATCTCCTTGGCGGCGGCGGCGCTGCGCTG